>JBBIVS010000080.1:0-10058 GCA_037439605.1 Draconibacterium sp.
GAAACTCTAAACTGTTTTTAGTACGCAAACAGCGGAAAACCTTTCATCATTTGATGCACTTTTTCGCCCACAACTTTAAGCGTACTTTCATCTTCAATATTCGAAATCACATCATCAATAAGCTGAACTATTACCGGCATTAAATCTTCTTTTACGCCGCGTGTGGTAATCGCAGGCGTTCCGACCCTGATTCCGGAGGTTTGGAAAGGACTTCGGCTGTCGAACGGGACCATATTTTTGTTTACCGTAATATCAGCTTTCACAAGCGTGTTTTCAACCTGTTTACCGGTGATATTTGGGAACTTAGCACGCAGGTCAATCAGCATCGAGTGGTTATCGGTTCCTCCCGAAATTACTTTGTAACCCAAATACACAAACGCTTTTGCCATTGCTTTGGCATTTACAATTACCTGTTTCTGGTATTCTTTGAATTCCGGAGCCAGCGCTTCGCCAAATGCAACTGCTTTTGATGCAACCACATGTTCCAGCGGACCGCCCTGTTGACCGGGGAAAACAGCCGAATCCAGCAATGCCGACATCATTTTTATTTCACCTTTTGGGGTTGTTAATCCCCACGGATTTTCAAAATCTTTTCCGATTAAAATAATTCCACCGCGCGGGCCGCGCAAAGTTTTATGAGTTGTTGAAGTTACAATGTGGGCATATTCCAGTGGATTGTTAAGTAATCCGGCAGCAATTAAACCAGCCGGATGAGCCATGTCGATCATCAGCAAAGCTCCAATTTTATCGGCGATTTGACGCATCCGTTTGTAGTCCCAGTCGCGGCTGTATGCCGAAGCGCCGCCAATAATCAGTTTCGGCTTATGTTCCAACGCCAGGGTTTCCATTTGGTCGTAATCCACCAAACCTGTGTCTTCCTTCACCATGTAAGCAATGGGATTGTATAAAATTCCTGACGAGTTAACAGGCGAACCATGCGAAAGGTGTCCACCATGTGCAAGATTCAAACCCAAAAAAGAATCACCAGGTTTTAAAATCACGCTTAAAACTGCTGCATTTGCCTGTGCGCCCGAGTGTGGCTGAACGTTTGCCCATTCAGCGCCATACAATTCTTTGATGCGATCGATGGCCAGTTGTTCAGTCATATCCACAAACTGGCAGCCACCGTAATATCGCCTGCCCGGATAACCCTCGGCATATTTGTTGGTCATTACCGAACCCATGGCTTCCAAAACCTGGTCGCTCACAAAGTTCTCCGACGCTATTAATTCGATGCCTCCCAACTGCCGCTGGCGCTCTTTCTCAATGATTTCGAAAACCAAATTATCTCTCTTCATTTTTGAATTTATCTTAATATTTGAATGCGGTAAAGGTAATATATTTTAGGTCAGCCGTTTAAAGTTAACTATTTCAAAAGGCGATTAGTTTTAAACATTTAACTCACAGTTTCAAATGCCATCCGAAAGGAGCAAAAAGCCAGCAACAATTTTTCCTTTTAAAATCTTGTTCTCTCATCATTTTTAATTTTCTGAAATAAATCCTCCAATTCTTTCATTTTTTCAGGATTTTCTTTAGCCATATTTTTAGTTTCGCCCAAATCTTCTTTCAGATTATAAAGTTGAGGTTCGGGATCAGTACCCATTTCGGTATTGGTATTCACATTTATTTTTGGCCTGTCACTGGGAACTATGTATTTCCATTCGCCTTTAATCAAAGCCATTGCAGCGTTTCCCTGATGCACAAAATGGTCGCGGTCAACCTCCGATTTTCCCAATAACTGGTCGAGCATTTCAAAACTGTCGATGGCATCATTTTGTTTTAATTCCAATCCCAGCATTTTAGCAAACGAAGCCATAAAATCGACCTGAGAAATCAATATATCAGTAGTACCGTATTTGATTCTTCCCGGCCAGCTAACAATAAACGGCACACGGGTTCCGGCATTGAAAGCACTGTATTTCCCACCGCGCAGTGGTCCTGCAGGTTTATGGTCGCCAAGCAGTTCAACCGCCTGATCCTTGTAACCGTCATCGACAACCGGCCCGTTATCGCTGGTAAAAATCATGATTGTTTTTTCAGTCAACCGAAGCGATGCGAGTTTTTTCATGATTTCGCCTACTGCCCAGTCCACTTCAAGAATAGCATCTCCTCGTGGGCCCATTCCGCTTAACCCTGCAAACCTCGGATGCGGAACCCGCGGCACATGAATATCATGAGTTGAATAATATAAAAAAAACGGGTTATATTTATTCTTCTCAATAAAATCGAGCGCTTTTTGCGAAATGGCATCGGCCATGTATTCATCAACCCAACGCGCTGATTTTCCCCCGGTCATAAAACCAATGCGGCTGATGCCATTGATTATTGTATTATTGTGGCCGTGACTCGGGTGCATTTTCAGCAGTTCCGGATTTTCGAGCCCTGTTGGGTCATTGCCAACTTTTTCCTTGTAATTTACTGTTATCGGGTCGGTTGGGTCAAGTCCCAAAACCCGTCCATTTTCAGTGTAAACACATGGAACACGATCGCCGGTTGCCGGAATCAGAAATGAATAATCAAACCCAATATCCTGCGGTCCGGGGGTGATGTAGCCATTCCAGTCGGGTCCGCCTTCCCCACCCAATCCAAGATGCCATTTGCCAACCACACCAGTTTTGTACCCGGCTTCAGAAAACAAGTCAGCCAATGTGCGCGTTTCTGGTTTGATGATCATGGCTGCATCGCCGGGAGCAATTCCTGTACCTTCCACACGGAAAGCATATCCGCCTGTTAACATCGAAAACCTTGAAGGCGTACACGATGCCGAAGAACTGTGCCCGTTCGTAAACCTGATTCCGGTTGAAGCCAGATTGTCAATATTTGGTGTTTTAACTTTTGTTGCCCCATAACAACTTACATCGCCGTATCCCAAATCGTCGATATAAATAATGATAACGTTTGGTTGTACAGGCTCTGATTTGGCAGTTTGGTTTTGTTTCGGTGAACAGGCTGAAATTCCCACTAACATAAGAGCTGCAATGGCAAAACGAAATAATTTCATTTTTCAGGTTTTTTGATTTCCTCCAAAATTACGATTATTTGGGAGGCAGAAAAATTAAAAATCAGGAAACATTGATTGGTAATTCAGGTTTTGCCTGCCCGAAATACTTCTGAAACAGTGCAAATCGTTGTGATTTGGATTGTGCTTTTTTCCGGCGGATATAATCAAAATGCAGAGGTGAAAACCGCTCCATTTCCACCAAATACTCATTTGAAAATACCGTTTCATTTAAACCAACCGATTCAATGGCCATGGTTTCGATGCTGCGATTCATCAGATTCAAAAACACATCGACATTCGGAGCTTTAAAACATTTCATTTCTTCCAGCGCTGCTCTTCCAAAATGTACAGTCCGGTTGACAAATTCGCCGAGATTAACATGCTGAAGTGAAGAACACATGGTATTTGTATTTGCATCGGCATCCTCTTTCATATCCTGAATATCGTCGAGTAACTGCAGATAAATACCGTACCCGAAAAGCGCCTGTTCCTCCTGCTTCGTAAGCTTTCCTGCCACCAGGTAACCGTCGGCCAGAACCGAAGCACCGCCCTTTTCAAAACAAATCCGGCGAATTTCAGTTTCAGTTAATCCATTGGTTGCTAATAATTTCAAACTATCGGTTTGTCCTTTCTGAATGGCATATAAACTTTGATATACTTCCGGAAAATCAAGCCGGTTGTATTGGTCTTCAAACATTGCCACCAATTGGAAAAGCTGGCTTTCGGCATGATTGAATGGTGTAATACATTCGCCATGCAACCGCCGGTTGAAACGAATGCTGAACTCCTGTTTTTCTTCCCCGGAAACAGTTGGATCGTCCAGCAAATTGTCGCTGTACGGGTAAATCATACTGTAAGCAAAAATTGAAGGAGTAATTTCAACAGGCAAATTCATCATTAATTGCAGTCCGTTCATAATCCAAACGTTACGCAATCCCTGGTAAATATTTTCCGGAGAAAGTTCGGGGCCGAAAGCCCTTGCCTGATAGAAAAAATCTTTGCTTACATTTCGGAATTCATCGGAAAGAATAATATCGAGGTGATCCTTTTCAAAATCGAAAATACTTTGTAAAAATGATCTGAAAACCGGAAAGAATTTACTTTCAGGATTGCTATTTCTGAGTTTTTTTATGTTTGAACGGGATTGCAGCAATTTCAACTTTAAGCGAATCTGCTCGAAATTGTTTTCCCTTTCCAGTTGTTCAAATTCAGAATAAACACGGTTAAAAACAGGAAAACCGGTTGGACTTTTTTCCCAGATGCGGATAAAATGGTCGATGTAAGATTCTACTGTCAGCATGGCTTTTAGTTTGAGTATAAAAATAATCAAACGCAGAACAACATTTTATTTTTTTTAGACAAACGGATTTATTTTAAGGGACAAACGAGGAATTATGCAGGTGAATGCCTTTTTAGTGTCTCCAGAACCACACGTTTTAAGACCGGTGAAGATTGCTGTATGATTCGTTTTGATTAACTTTGCTGCATGGATACAAAAAAGAAACCGGTTTTTGAAAAGCGAATTTTCTGGGATGTGAATTTCGAAAAAATCGATTACGACGCCAAAGCCAACTTCGTAATTGAACGTGTTTTCGAGCGGGGTGATGTGGAAGATATCCGCAAGTGCCGAAGGTATTATGGTGATGAAAAAGTAACCGAAGCTTTGTTAAATGCAAAGTTTTTACCCCTCCATACCATTTATTTTGCAAGCGCTGTTATTGATAAACCATTGGAAGAATTCAGATGTTACAGACTAAGACAGTTGAACCCGGAACTTTTTCCATACTGAAAAAATTGATGGAAATTCCATCGTTAAAACAATTTTCACTTGTGGGTGGAACTGCTCTTGCATTGCGATACGGTCACCGCAGTTCAGAAGATTTGGATTTGTTTTATCATGAAAAATTTGACCAGCCGGAAATTGTGAAAGATTTGGAGAATGCATTTAAGGATCGATTTGTTTATAAACAGGAACACACCACATTTGGTATTTTTTGTTTTATTGATGAAATTAAAGTAGATATTGTGCACTACCCTCACTTACCCATTGCACCAATTGAAACTGAGAGGGGAATAAGGTTTTACAGCAGCGCCGACATTGCAGCCATGAAAATCCAGGCAATTTTAGGCCGGTGCAAAAAAAAAGATTTTTGGGATTTGTATGAATTATTACAGCATTTTTCGCTTCAACAAATAATAGACTGGCACAAGATTAAATTTCCGAACCAAATGCTTGCAATCAGTATTCCACATGCAATCACCTATTTTGTTGATGCCGACGAAAGCGATACTCCTATAAGTTTTAAAAAGCAAACATGGGATGGAGTGAAAAAAGGAATCAGCAAAATAGTTCGCGATTATCTCAGGTAAAGCAAAAAAAAGATTTAAATTCTTTACGCGATATTTGTGTAAACCGCCTGCACGTCGTCGTCCTCTTCAAGCTTATCAATCAGTTTTTCAATATCTTCCAACTGTTCTTCCGTAAATTCAACCGGTTCGTTCGGAAAACGTTTCAGAACAGCCTTTTTTACTTCGATTTTAAGTCTTTCAAAAGCTTGCACCATATCACCAAAACTGGTATAATCGGCATAAGCATAAAATTCGCCTTCATTTTCCTCAATCTCATCCAATCCTGCGTCAATCAATTCAAGTTCAAGTTCATCAACGTCCATTCCGGCAGGTTTTTCAAATTCGAAAACCGCTTTTCTTGAGAACATAAACTCGAGCGAACCGGTTGGAACCATTGTACCGTGCAATTTATTGAAATAGCTTTTTACGTTGGCAACAGTCCGGGTAGTATTATCGGTGGCACATTCAACAAAAATCAGCACACCGTGCGGGCCTTTACCTTCGTAATTAACTTCGGTAAAATCGGCAGCATCTTTACCTGAGGCGCGTTTGATTGCAGCATCGATATTTGCTTTGGGCATGTTTTGCGCTTTGGCATTTAAAATAGCTGTTCTGAGCGCTGCATTTGTATCAGGATCGGGAGTACCTTCTTTGGCTGCAATGGTTATTTTCTTCGCGAGTTTTGGAAATATCCTCGACATCTTGTCCCAACGCTTTTCTTTAGCCGCCCTGCGGTATTCAAATGCTCTTCCCATGAATTAAATTTTTTCTGAATAAATTTTGTGCGAAAATAAACAACTGAAACGACAAAAACCAAACCTCATTTCAGTTTTTCCGGTTTGCACACCTTTTCCTCCTTCTTTACCTTCGCCCCACATTTTTTACATTGGTATTTCGGATGCTCCGAATTTTCAAATTCTTTCTTTTTGCAGGCGTGTTTTCCCATTGCTATATTTGTTGTTCACGGTGATTTACAACAACATTCACAGGGAAATTGTTTCGAAGATGTTCTGCCACTTTTTCTGCTGAATAAACAGAACGGTGCCTTCCGCCAGTACATCCAAAACTCACCGAAAGGTTTGTAAATCCGCGCTCGAGATAGGTTTTTACCGACTGATCGACAATTACTTTTACAGCATTTAAAAATATCCCGATTTCAGATTTTTGCTCTAAAAATTCCTGAACTTCCAAATCCTTTCCAGTCAGGTTGTTGTATTGAGGATAACGCCCCGGATTGTTCAGCGCCCTGCAATCGAAAACATGTCCTCCACCGTTTCCTGAAGTATCGGCAGGATAGCCATTTTTGTATGAAAAGCTGCTGATCGTGACTGTCAAATTGCTTTTGGTTTTTCCAATTTCCTTTAATATCTCCGACAGTGTTAACTGGTTCAGAACGCTGAAAAGTTCAGGCAAATCAACCGGAAGGTCGATATCGTTTAAAAGAAATTCGAGGTTTTTCAGGGCAAACGGAATACTTTTCAGAAAATGCTCTTTTTTTTCATAAAATCCACGAAAACCATAAGCGCCCATCGCCTGCATGATTCTTATCAAAACAAAACCTTTAAAATATGCTTCAAAAACAGTATCGTTTACCGGAATGTATTTTTTCAGTTCTGTAACATAAAATTCATACAATTGCTGTCTGACAATTTGCGGAATATCTGCCTTTCCATCGTAAAGCAAAGATGCCAAATCGTATTGCAAAGCACCACGGCGGCCACCCTGATAATCAATAAAATAAACCTCTCCATTTTTCAACATCACATTTCGCGACTGAAAATCACGGTAAAGAAAATAAGTGGAATCAGTGCTTAACAAATAATCGCTAAAAGATTGAAAATCATCTTCGAGCGCCTGTTCGTCGAATTGAATTTTAGCAAGTTTCAGAAAATAGTATTTGAAATAATTCAGGTCCCACATCATCGATGTTTTGTCGAATGCAGCACGCGGATAACAAACCGAATAATCGAGATCTTTTCCGGCAACAACCTGAATTTTGGGAAGTATTTTCAATACCTTTTTGTACTCGCTGATGATATTTTCTGAAAAACCTTCTTTTTCGCGGACCGAACTTAAAAAATCGAAAAGTGTAACATCGCCCAAATCTTCGAGCAGGTATTTTTTTAAATCGGCGCTTACTGCATAAACTTCAGGCACCGGCAAATCGTTCATTTTAAATTGATTTGTAAACGATAAAAATGCCGTATTTTCCTTCACATCTGCATTGAACGCTCCAATTACGGTCCGGTTCGAATTTATTAAACGGCAATATTCGCGGTAAGAACCTGACGCAGGAAGCATTTCAACACTCTCTGCCTTTTCATTGAAATGATTTTCGAAAAGCTGTATTATCTCGTTTCTTTCTGAAGTTTTCAACCTGGTAAATTTTAAAAGTTATACTTTTCAACACCAATAATAACCGGATAAATCGTACTTTTAGCGTCAATAAAAAAATAATGGGCAAAAGCAAAACCAAAAGTATTCAATTTTTAAGGATAGTCAGAAATTTGCTGACAGGAATTGGTATTTTCTTTTTGGCCTGCATCATTCTGGCGCTTACCGAACAACCTTTCTGGGGTTATCACTGGCTGGGGGCAAGCAAAGCAGAACTTAAATGGAAACCAGATGTAATTGTGGTACTTGGCGGCGGTGGAATGCCCAGTGAATCTAATTTAATGCGTGGATGGTACGTTGGCAATGCTGCAAAAACATTTCCGGAAGCCACAGTTGTAATTGCAACGCCCGGCAATATTTCCGACAGTTTAAGCACACCCCGCGTCATGAAAAATGAATTGATTTTAAGGGGAGTAAAACCTGAAAAGATTGTTTTTGAAGACGAAGGTACCAACACCCGTGCCCAGGCCCTGAATTGCAAAAAACTGGTTAAGCTGCAAACTCCGGTTTTGCTTATAACTTCTCCTGAGCACATGCGGCGGGCAGTACTCTGTTTCAGAAAAGCGGGATTTGAAAAAGTAAACGGGTTGCCCGCGTTTGAAAATGCTTTGGAAGCTAATTTAAAATTCGAAGACGATAAACTGGGCGGAAATAAAACTTTGATGCCCGATGTTGGCGAAAGCATCAAAGCACGCTACCAACTCTGGAACCACATGAAATATGAAATACTGATTGCCCGCGAAATGGTGGCGCTTGGGTATTACCGGCTGCGGGGGTGGATTTGATTTCGATTCAGCCCAAATTATCAATTACCCGAACCAGTTTTTGCTGAACTTCCTGCGCTAAACTTCCCAGCGCCGGATTATTTACCGAAATCATGGAAGCAACAGGGTCAACTGCTGCAACTTCAACTTCCCCGTTTTCATGTTCCTTAGCAATTACATTACACGGCAAAAAAACACCGACTTTATCTTCGGCTGACAATGCTTTGTACGCAAATTGAGGATTAATGAACCTTACTTTAAAATGTTACAAATAAATATTACTCATCAGATGACCTTGAGTCATCTGATGAGTAGCTCGAAAATCAGTTTCTGGCCAGTTTTTTGCAATACGCTCCTATCCAACTTTCTCCTTTCAGCAGGTTGTTCTCCTCAAGAAAATCTTCAGTTTTAATTAAAGTCTTTTTGAAATATTTCGGGCTTTTGCTGTAATTGAAAAATCCGTGTCCCTGTTTTTTGTAACCAATCAAAGTACATTTATTTCCCTGCTGTTTCATCAGGTAGTTAAAGCGATGAACATTTTCATAAGGAACTGTTGTATCGGCTTTTCCGTGCATAATCAGGGTTTCGGGCACCCTTGGGGTAATGTGGTGCACCGGACTGAGTTCAAACTCGCGTCCGGCCAGTTTTTCCTGTCCGTAACCTTTTTTCCCTGTGTCAACCACAGGGTTAAAAAGCACCAGTAACATCGGAACTGAAGAAACTGTTAAGTCATCGGTTGATTCGTTCACATTATCGATAACTGCGGTACAAGCAGCCAGGTGCCCACCTGCTGACCCGCCCGAAGCCACTATTTTATTGATATCGATGCCCAGTTCATCGCCATGAATTTTGAGATAGCGGATGGCAGATTTTGCATCCTGAACACTTTCAAAAGGAGTGGTTGAATGACGGGATTGTGTGCGGTAATCGGGACAAAATGCAACCATTCCGCGTGTAGCCAGGTATTCGGCCTGATACTGAAACTGTGACGGTTCGCCTTTAACCCAGCCACCGCCAAAGAAGAAAATAATAGCCGGAAGTTTTAAACTGGCAGGTACCTGCGGTTTGTACATCACCATCTCTAGCTCAGTTCCATCAATGTTTTTATATACAAAACTGCTTTTTTCAATTTTGTACGTCTGCGAAAAAAGTTGAGTTCCAGAAAGAATTGCCAATAACAATATTCCGATAAATCTTCCTTTCATTTATAACTGAACAATTAATACGGTTTCCTTTTCGTCGCGGATTATATCAACCGAAACCTGCTGACCGATTTCCATCGTTTTCAAACGTAAACACCACTCACCTTTTTACCATCGATTGCGATGATAATGTCTCCTTTTTTCATTCCGGCTTTTTCAGCAGGTTTGCCTTTTGTAACTGCATCAATTCGCATTCCCCGTTTTTCGAGGCCGGCAAAATCGGGCATTACACCAAGAGTAACTTTCAAACGTCCGCCCCGGCTGCGTTGGAATTTTGGTCCGGCTTCCTGAAAGGTTAAAACTGTTTCACGATTGGCAACTTTTGTAATAACCAGGTAACTGTAATCT
>JBBIVS010000080.1:10118-10411 GCA_037439605.1 Draconibacterium sp.
GTATGATAATCAGAATGAGCCCCGGTTGAAATAAAAAACACGGGAATATTTTGCAGGTAAAACGAAGCATGATCAGAAGGGCCAACCCCTTCGGGAGAAAAAGCAAGTTTAAAACCTGTATTCAAATCAGTTAAAAGCGATTCGGTTTCTTTTGAAGTTAGACTGCCGCCAATACTCAAACCATTGGTAACCGGATCCAGTCGTCCAACCATATCAAAATTAAACATGGCAACCATTTTTTCGGTTTCAACCGGAGGTTTGTTAGTAAATGCTTTCGAGCCAACCAAACCCAT
>JBBIVS010000081.1:0-10408 GCA_037439605.1 Draconibacterium sp.
TATCTGGATCCCTGGGCCGCAGGAGAAAACCGCGATTTTAATGAAATCAATATCACTGTCAGCAATTACGTTTTTCAGATTCTGGAAATCGATATTGCCAACCATTCTTTCCGGAATTCTGCATATAGCCAGGGTACTTTAAGCAAACCAAAAAATGGTGAATTAATTGACTCGTGGTATAAAAAAATAAAACAGGACGCGCCAAAAACTCCCAGTGTTGAAAATGTAAGTGCCAACGGCAATTTTGTACAGATAAGCACATCGCAATTTTCGGGTGCAGATTCAATAATGACTGTACAGATTCAAATAACTGCCAGTAAACAAAACGCTGAAATAATAATTGATACATTAATACAAAGAGTCAATATTTATGGAGTTGATAATCTGTCGAATCCGGTAGATTTGAACAAGGATATTAATATCAGTCAGATTAATTTTCCAACTGAGAATCTCCCTAAAAATTCTTTTTATGTGAGAACGCGTTACCGCGATTATAACCTGAAATGGAGCAATTGGTCTGATTACCGGCTATATACAACAACAGGATTAGCAAAGATTTCCGGAATTGAAAATAATAATCTGCTTTTCCGGAATTTTCCAAATCCATTTAAAAACAATACAACTTTTGAATATGAAGTTTTGGAATTAAGCGAGGTAACCTTTCGTTTTTATGATGTAAATAACAAAATCATATTCGAGAAAAAGGAAGGATTGAAACCAAAAGGAATTTACTCTTTTGTTTTTTCTAATGAAAAAATGAAAAACGGAACCTATTTCTGTGAAATGATTTCGGGAAACCACAAAATTACAAAGACAATAATTAAACTCGAATAATTTAATCCTGTTTGTAGCGGTTTTAAAGATTTGTCAGCACTTTGTAAAAGTTAAACTTGTCGCGAAGAATAGGATCGAATTGATAATAAGCCATTGCAATACGAGATATATCCTGAATGGTAACATAAATTTCAGTAACCTCCTTCAGGCCATACGAATTCAGATGTGCATCGCCTTCCAACGTTTCGAAACATTTTGTGAACCGTGTAATTTCATGTGCACAATCCAAAATTTTATCAATAACAGAATCGGGTGTACTTTTTGCAACAATCTTCTTCCTTGTATTGTCATCGAGATTAATGGCAAAAGTAGTCAGGAATTTATGTAAACTGAGGTGGTCTCCATTTTTTGCATCACTGAAAAATTCAGTATACCCGTGTTTTTCAAAAAAACCTTTAAGGAATTGCTTATCGTTTTTAAAATCAACCTTAACAGATGCACGCAAAACTTTCAGGCTCTGCATTCCTGCCACCATTATTTCGTGCCATTCCATAAACTTTTTATTATCAACCGAATTAGCTGTACCCTGGTAGTATTTTTCTATGGTATCGTTAATCCAAACGTTTATCGAAGTGGCATAACCCGGATCCCAGTCTTTTCTGATCCGGCTTAATTCATAAATATTTTCCTTGAATGTTTTGGCAATTTTCTGACATGCCAAAATGGTCGCGGTGCTGGTCGGACATGCAATCATGGTTTCCATAATAAACGGTTTTAAAAGTTAAACGATTATTACAAAGCTACCAACTTCGCATTAAAAAGGCCCAACAAAACCGCATTAATATTGAATGTTATACAGTTATGTTGTGAAACTATGTTACATAACAATTTTTCAAAAAAATGTTTTAAACAAGAAGTATGAATCAGGAAATTAATCAGTAATGCCTTTTCTTTAATTCGGCTACAATATCCTCGATTCGAAAACCTTTATGGGTAAGAAGAACAATGAGGTGATAAAGCAAATCTCCGGCTTCGTAAATAAAGTTTTCATCATCGTCGGCCATTGCGCCAATGATGGTTTCAATGGCTTCCTCTCCCACTTTCTGTGCAATTTTCCGTGTCCCACTTTCAAAAAGCGAAGTCGTATAGGAACCTTGCGGCATCTCTGCTTTTCGTTTATCGATAAAATCCTGGAGATAACTTAAAAACTGAATGTCGTTGTTTTCATTCGGTTCGAAAAAACAGGTGTCGTTACCAGTGTGGCAAACCGGCCCAACCGGATTGGCTTTAATCAGCAATGTATCCTCATCACAATCAAGGAGAATTGAAACAACATTTAAAAAATTTCCCGATTCCTCCCCTTTTGTCCACAACCGGTTTTTGGTGCGGCTGAAAAAAGTGACTCTCCCAAATTCCTGTGTTTTTTCAAAGGCTTCGCGGTTCATAAACCCTACCATTAAAACTTTGAGGGTAATATTATCCTGAACTACAACAGGAATCAGTCCATCCATTTTTTCAAAGTTGATTTGGGAAATATCTTTAAGTTCGTTCATCTGAAATCAATTTCGCGCAAAGTTAATCATTCAAACCACTTTTTACCTGACAACAATTCCGTTTTCCCTCATGTACTTTTTAAGCGCCGGAATGGGTATTTCGTTAAAGTGAAAAATGCTTGCTGCAAGCCCTGCATCGGCCTTCCCGAGAGTGAAAACATCGCGGAAATGTTCCATTTTACCGGCCCCTCCCGATGCAATTACCGGGATTTTCAATGATTCTGAAAGCCTTGCCAGTTGCGGGTTTGCAAAACCGTTTTTGGTACCATCGTGGTTCATCGATGTAAAAAGTATTTCGCCAGCGCCGCGGTTTTCGGCTTCTTTTGCCCACGAAAAAAGTTCTTTTTCGGTCGGAATCCGTCCGCCATTTACCGTCACTGTCCAGTAATCGTTTTCATCGGCACGTGCATCGATGGCAACTACCACAAACTGGCTCCCGAAATTCAGTGCCAGGTCGTCAATCAGTTTTGGATTTCTCACAGCCGAAGAGTTTATCGAAATTTTGTCGGCGCCGGCGCTAAGGAGTTTTTCGGCATCGTTTATTTCACTAATCCCACCGCCAACAGTAAACGGGATATTGAGGTGTGCGGCAATGCGTTTTACCAGCTCCACAAAGGTTTTGCGGCCTTCGTGCGTGGCAGTAATGTCAAGGAAAACCAGTTCATCGGCGCCATCAGCAGCATATTTTGCACCCAGTTCAACCGGGTCGCCCACCTCGCGGATGTTTACAAAGTTTACGCCTTTCACGGTTTGCCCGTCGCGGATATCCAAACAGGGTATGATTCGTTTTGCTAACATAAAAAAGCCCCTCCCCAACCCTCCCCGGCGGGGAGGGAGTTAAAATCCAAAAAATTATATATTAAAAAAAAGCTCTCTCCTGTTTCTCCCCTTCGGGGAGATTAAGAGGGGCTTTCCTGAAACTTTTCAATTTCCTTTAAAATTATTTTATTCTCGTAAAGTGCTTTGCCGGTTATCACTCCTGGCACACCCATTTCATTCAATCTTAAAATATCTTCCATCGACGAGATGCCGCCACTGGCAATGATTTCAACGCCAGGCAGGGCTTTCATAATGTCAGCATACAGGTCAAATGCCGGGCCGGTGAGCATTCCATCGCGGCTGATATCCGTTGATATCACTTTCCGGATGCCTTTTTCAAAATAGTCTGAAATAAAGTCCACTATCGGCAATTCAGTTTTTTCGAGCCAGCCGCTGATGGCAATCATCCCGTTTTTGGCGTCGGCACCCAGAATGATTTTTTCGCTGCCATATTTTTCAAGCCAGGCCAAAAATGCTTCCCGGTTTTTCACCGCGATACTGCCACCTGTAACCATTGATGCACCTGAATTAAAAGCAATTTCAAGGTCTTTGTCCGATTTCAGCCCGCCGCCAAAATCAACCACAAGATTAGTTTTTGTGGCAACCTGTTCAAGAACTTTATGATTTACAATGTGACCCGCTTTTGCACCGTCTAAATCAACCAGGTGCAAACGTCGGATTCCGGCAGCCTCAAACATTTTGGCCACTTCCAGCGGGTTTTCATTGTAAACGGTTTTCCTGTCGTAATCACCCTGCGAAAGACGGACACATTTGCCTTCAATCAGGTCGATAGCTGGAATAATTTCGATTTTATTTGTCATTTTATTTTATGCAAAATGCCTATATTCAAAATGTCATTTCGAATCAGAGGCACGAAGATGAGAAATCTGCTCAAAAAAAGAGATTTCTCCTCATACTTCGTCGAAATGACAGCTAAACACGATATCACAGGTTTTCCAAAATCATTTTCAAAACAGCCTGCGCCGTAATTTCCCGGTTGGCAGCCTGCGGAATTACAATCGAGTTTTTGCTGTCGATTACTCCGTCGGTTACAATAACATTGCGGCGGACCGGCAAACAGTGCATAAATTTGGCTTCGTTGGTAAGCGCCATTTTTTCTTCGTTTACTGTCCAGCCAAAATCTTTTGAAAGAATCTGCCCGTAATTCTTGTACGACGACCAGTTTTTTGCATAAATAAAATCGGCGCCTTCGAAAGCTTTTTTCTGGTTATATTCCACTTTTACATCGCCCATAAATTCAGGGGCAAGTTCGTAACCTTCCGGGTGCGTTACCACCAGTTCGTAATCGGTTTTACTCATCCATTCAACAAACGAGTTGGCAACCGCCTGCGGCAGCGCTTTTGGGTGCGGCGCCCACGTCAGCACCACTTTCGGGCGTTCTTTGGTTTTGTGTTCCTCAATAGTCAGCAAATCAGCAAAACTCTGCAACGGGTGACGGGTGGCGCCTTCCATGCTAACCACCGTTTTGCCTGAATATTGAATAAACTGGTTCAGGATTTTTTCGGCATAATCATCGTCGCGGTTTTTGAACTTTGCAAATGCACGCACCCCAATAATATCGCAGTACGACCCGATAACCGGAATTGCCTCCAACAGGTGTTCGGGTTTGTCGCCATCCATCACCACACCCAGTTCCGACTCCATTTGCCAGCTTTCTTCGCCAACATTCAGCACCATGGTGTTCATTCCCAGGTTTTGCGCTGCTTTTTGGGTACTGAGCCTGGTTCGCAAACTCGAATTAAAAAATATCAGTACCATTGTTTTATTCTTTCCAAGATGCTGGTAGACAAAACGGTTTTTCTTAACGTCGGCGGCCACTTCGAGCGCCTTTTTTAAATCGGGGATGTCGTAAACTGATGTGAAATGTCTCATTTTTAAAAAGTTTGAAGTTGGAAGTCCGAAGACCGGAGTCAACATCCTGCAACTTATTTTAATTTTTTTGAATTTCTATTTTATTCTTTGACCTATTATTTTGTCCATCGGATTTCTTCTGCAATCCCAAATCATGATAATCAAAATAAGCTGGTCAAAAATCTCATAAATTATCTGGTAATCATCCTTTATCAATGCACGAACCATTTCGAAATCGGTTTGTGTGCCAATAAATGGATTCTATGAAATAAGCTGGATACTCTTTTGAAATTTAAGATTTAGTCTTTTACTATAAACAGCCGAACCATTCCTCTTTATGTAAAACTCCAAAATATCCAGCAAATCCAGACGAGCATCATTTGACCATATTATTTTCCGTTTAACCATTGGTCAATTTCTATTTGCAGATTTTCATGCGAAATTGTTTGTCCGTTTTTTAAATCTTCCCTCGCCAAGAAGATACGTTCCTTTTCGTACTCGCTTAATTGATAAATACCACTCGAAATCTTTGATTCGACAATTGTTTTAAGCGCATTCAAAAAAGATTCATCACTAATTTGCAACAAACGTTCCGAAATTATTTGTCTTAATTCAATAGTACTCATTGTAACTTTCTATTTTTCACAAATATACATTTTCCTAATCATTTATTTTGGCCTCACCTGACCGTCACCTTCCACAATCCACTTGTAGCTGGTGAGTTCTTCTAACGCCATTGGCCCGCGGGCATGTAGTTTTTGCGTGCTGATGCCAATTTCGGCACCCAGCCCGAATTGCGCCCCATCGGTAAAAGCCGTTGAAGCGTTGGAATAAACAGCGGCTGCATCCACCATTTTTCTGAACTTTTCAATCCTGCCCTGGTCTTCCGAAATAATCGCTTCACTGTGTTTCGACCCGCATTTGTTGATGTGCTCGATGGCATCGTAAATACAATCAACGGTTTTTACCGCCATTTTCAGCGAAAGAAATTCAGTTCCGAACGATTCCTCAGTGGCCGGGAACAGCAATTCTGCAGGATACTTTCCTTTCAATTTTGACAAGGCAAACTCGTCGGCATAAATAATTACTTTTTCTCTCGCCAGTTTTTCAGCGAGCTGCGGCAAATCGGATAAACGGCTTTCGTGAACCACCAGGCAATCGAGCGCATTACAAACCGACGGACGCCGGGTTTTGGCATTGAAAATGATTTCAGCCCCTTTTTCAACGTTACCAAACTTATCAAAATAAGTGTGGCAAATGCCTGCGCCGGTTTCGATTACCGGAATCCGGGAATTTTCGCGTATAAAATCAATCAAACTCTGACTGCCACGTGGAATGATGAGGTCGATGTAACCGTGTGCATGCAGCATTTCATGGGTTTCTTCGCGTCCTGCGGGCAAAAGCGTTACTGTGTTTTCATCGATGTTCCATTTTTTCAGCACTTTCCGAATCACCGAAACAATGGCTGTGTTCGAATCGAAAGCATCGCTGCCTCCCTTTAAAACACAGGCATTCCCCGATTTCAGGCAAAGTGCAAAAACATCAAAAGTTACATTG
Organism: Draconibacterium sp.; assembly: GCA_037439605.1. Lineage (GTDB taxonomy): Bacteria > Bacteroidota > Bacteroidia > Bacteroidales > Prolixibacteraceae > Draconibacterium. Next base: position 6,576 of record JBBIVS010000081.1, read on the forward strand.
GGGCGCGCCTCGTAAATTATCCCGATTACGCCGAAAGGAACCGTCACTTTGGTTATTTTCATGCCATTCGGGCGGACAGTTTCCATCAGTACGCGTCCCACCGGGTTGGGCAATCCGGCCACATTTTCAATGTCCGAGGCAATTCCGACGATTCTTGCTTTGGTGAGTTTCAAACGGTCGTATTTCGGGTCGGCCGCGTCCATTCTTTCCAAATCCTTTTTGTTTTCAGAAAGAATAAAATCGCAGTTTTCGCGTGCTTCCGTTGCCAAATCGAGCAAAACTTTTTTCACGGTTTCGGCCTCTAAAAGATTCAACCTTCGCGAAGCAGTCACTGCATTTTCAAGGTGTTGTTTAATTCTCATATTCAGTGTTTTAAAAAAATACTCCGCGTTTCTTAGCGTTTTCTTAGCGTTCCTCTGCGTTAAAATTTAACCGCGGAGAACCGCAGAGTTTGCACTGAGTTACGCTAAGACTTCGCTGAGTTACGCTAAGTCAAAACTTATTCACCAGTCGCTTTAATCCTTCAACTAATCTTAATACATTAAAATTCATCAATAAGCCAACTTTACATCCTGAAAGTTTTAAATAGGTTAAAACCTGTGCAACATGAACATCGTTCAGTACTTCCACCGATTTTATCTCGATTATTACCTTGTCTTCCACAATCAAATCCAACCGATATCCGGCATCCAATTTTACTTCTTTATAAATAAGCGGTAATGGTTTTTGCTTTTCCACCTTTAATCCAGTTAACTGAAGCTCATAAAACAAACACTCAAGATATGCGCTTTCCAATAATCCAGGTCCCAAAGACTTATGAACTTCAATTGCACAACCAATTATCTTTTCTGAAACTTCATACTCTGTCATAACAATCTATTTATTGTCGAGATACAAATAATCGTAATGAACCAGCGGGCGTTGTTTTTCGGCCAGCTTTTCGGTTTCGATTTTTGATGAGTTGTAACCTGCTTTACCAACACCAATCTGACGTCCGGTTTCGTCCACAATTTTAATGAGGTCACCTTTCTTAAATTCGCTGACAACCCTGATAATTCCGACCGGCAAAAGGCTGACTGCCTTTTCGGAGTCGAGCGCTTTTACGGCACCGGCATTGACAACCACCTCGCCTTCGGCAAAACTATCGGAGTAGCCAATCCATTTTTTCACACCACTCGAAGATTTTGCTGCGGGCACAAAACAGGTGTGTTTAAAGTCTTTATGAGGATTCAGAATTTCCAGCAGCACATTTTCGGTTGTTCCGTTTGCCACATGAACCGCAATTCCATCGCCCGCCACTTTCCGAGCAATCCTGAATTTTGTAATCATTCCGCCACGCCCGAAACCCGACTGCTCGCGCGAAATTCCGTTCTCCAGTTCTTCGTCACCTATTTCAATTCTTTCGATTAAACGGGCATCCTTGTTTTTGGGATTATCGCTATAAACGCCATCAACATTGGTAAGCAGAATGAGCGCTTCGGAATTGACCATCGAAGCAATCAGTCCCGAAAGTTCGTCGTTGTCGGTAAACATCAGTTCAGTTACCGAAATGGTGTCGTTTTCGTTTACAACCGGAATCACTTTGTTTTCAAGCAAAGTGGTAAAACAGTTTTTCATGTTCAGGTAGTGCGCCCGGCTCGAAAAATTCTCCTTGGTTGTTAAAACCTGCGCACAAACCAGGTTGTGTTCGCCAAAAAAATCGGAATAACGGCTGATGAGTTTTACCTGGCCCAAAGCAGCCCACAATTGACGTTTCGAAACTGCGTCGGTTTTTTTCGACGGTTCGAGCACCGCTCGTCCCGAGGCCACTGCACCCGAAGAAACCACCACCACTTCGACCTCGTTTTTCCGGAGAAAAGCAATCTGGTCAACCAGGTGGGCAATCCGCGAAACATTCAATGTTCCATCGGGTTTTGCAAGCACGTTGCTGCCAATTTTAACCGTTATTTTTTTGTAGCGAAAATGCATCTGTTATTTCTTCCCATCAATTTTTTTGTACGATGCCATCACTCCCTGAATCAACGACGAACTAAAACCTTTGTGTTCCATTTCGTTGAGCCCGGTGATGGTAATTCCCATCGGAGTGGTTACTTTGTCAATCTCTCTTTCGGGGTGATTTCCACCCTGCAAAACCAGTTCGGCTGCACCTTTCACGGTTTGTGCAGTAATAAACTGTGCCATTTCGGCACTGAACCCGATTTCAATTCCTCCCTGCATGGCTGCCCTGATGTAGCGCAATGCGTAAGCAATTCCGCACGAAGCCAGTACCGTGGCAGCAGCCATCAGTTCCTCACCGATTTCGATGGTTTTACCCAGTTTGTTAAACATCTCGTTCACATAAACTTTATGCAGCGCCGCACTTTTGTTCGACGAAATACAGGTAAGCGACTCCTGCAGGGCAATCGCTGTATTCGGCATCACCCTGAAAACAGGCAACTCCTGGCCAATCATTTCGCTGATTTCGCCAATGCTCACACCAGCAACAATCGACATCAGGATTTTATCAGGATTCAATGCCAGTTTGATTTCCTCAATCACCTGTGCAATGTGGTACGGTTTCACTGCCAGCAGCACAATTCCTGCAGCTTTCACTGCTTCCAGGTTGTCGGTGCCCACTGTAATTCCCAGCTTTTCCATAGCTTCCAGACTTTTTTCACGTTTGTCGGTGGCAATAATATCGGCCTGTTTCATAAAACCCGATTTTATTAACCCTGTTGCAATGGCGCTTCCCATGTTTCCAGCGCCGATGATGGCAAATTTCCTGTTTTCCATAAGTTGTATATCTACTTTTTATTGTCATTTCGACAAGTGAGTGAGAAGAAATCTCTTCGAATACACAGATTTCTCCTCATTCTTCGTCGAAATGACAGCTTTGATGTACGTTTATTCTATTTGTATTTTGTTCTTACAATTAATCAATCAAAGGTTTTTCGAAAGTTCGCTAAAAACTTGCTTAAATGCAGCAATAAATTCGTCGGCCTGCTCAAAATTTAACGTTAACGGAGGCAGCAACCGAACAATATTTTGTCCTGAAAATCCAGTAAAAATCAGGTGTTCAAAGAGTAATTTGTGTCGAAGTTCTTTTACCGGGAATTTTAGCTCAATGCCAATCATCAAACCCAAACCCCTCACTTCGTAATCGCTGCTGAATTCAGCAAGTTTTTCGGCAATGTATTTTCCAACCTGAGAAGCATTTTCGACCAGCTTTTCCTTTTCGATGACATCCAAAACCGCAATGGCAGCGGCACAAGCCAGGTGGTTTCCTCCAAAAGTGGTTCCCAACATTCCGTGCCAGGGTTCAATTCCCGGGTGAATCAAAATTCCGCCAACCGGAAAACCGTTGCCCATCCCTTTGGCCATCGTAATCACATTGGGTTCAACTTTGGTATATTGAAATGCAAAGAACTTTCCGCTTCGGCCATAACCCGACTGAATTTCGTCTAAAATAAGCAAACTGCCATATTTTTTGGTGAGTTCGGCCAGGCTTTCCAGAAATGATTTTTCGGGAATGTTAATTCCTCCGATTCCCTGGATTCCTTCGATAATTACCGCTGCTACATCGCCATTTTTCAATACATTTTCCACGGCCTCAAAATCGCCAAAAGGAAGAATTACTGCATTTTCGGTCTGATTAACCGGGGCCACAATTTTCGGATTGTCGGTTAAGGCAACCGCGGCCGAAGTGCGGCCATGAAAACCCTTGGTAAAACTGATGAACTTTTTCCGTCCGGTTACAAACGACGCCAGTTTGATGGCATTTTCATTGGCTTCGGCACCCGAATTACAGAGAAATAGTTGGTAGTCGCGACAACCCGAAAGCCTGCCCAGTTTTT
>JBBIVS010000082.1:0-5533 GCA_037439605.1 Draconibacterium sp.
CAGAAATTTGTTCTGGAAAATATTTTTTATGACTATGATAAATGGGATATTTTGCCTGAATCGGAAGTTGAATTGAACAAATTAATTGCGGTGTTGAAGGACAACCCAACCTGGAAAGTGGAATTGGGTTCGCATACCGATGCCCGGGGAAGCGATTCGTACAACGAAATTTTAAGTCAGAAAAGATCTGATTCGGCTGTTGCATATATAATTAACAAAGGCATCAGCAAGGATCGGATTATTGCAAAAGGATACGGCGAAAGCCAGTTAATTAATCATTGCAAAAATGGAGTTGAATGTACCGATGAAGAACACCGGCAGAACCGCAGGACCGAATTTAAAATTCTGGAAATGGATAGAAAATAATGGGGATTAACTAAAGGAAAAAAATGCTGCGCCAAATCGGTGCAACATTTTTTTTGCCGGAAACATGTATCAAAATCCGTTTAAATGGATTAAAACAGTTGGGAGCAGTAACAAAAATCCCAAAACAATAAGTATCACAATAAACGGCGCCACCCATTTAAACCATTTTTCATAAGGAATTCTTGCAATTCCCAAAACACCAATTAAAACTCCCGAAGTTGGCGTAATCAAATTGGTAAACCCGTCTCCGAGTTGAAAAGCCACAACCGTTGCCTGTCTCGAAATCCCAATCAAATCCGAAAATTGCGACATCATGGGCATGGTTAATGCCGCTTTCCCGGAACCGCTCGGAATAAAAATATTCAGAAAAGTCTGAATAAGGTACATCATGCTTATTGAACCAATCCTCCCCAAATCGGCCATCGATTCAGAAACATAATACAATATGGTGTCGATAATTTTCCCATCCTTCAAAATTACAATTATACCTCCGGCCAAACCAACCACAAGGGCCGCCGATAATATATCTTTTGCCCCTTCAATAAACGATTTTGTTATTTCATTTGCGGTTTTTCCGATTGCAATCCCCGATAAGATTCCAAGCGCCAAAAACAGGGTTGCTATTTCCATCACATACCAGTTATAACCCATCACACCGATGATCAAAAAAACAATTGTAAAAGTGAGCAGATTCAAAATATAGTAATGAACTGTTTTTCGAAGTGTGAGAATTCCAGCAAAAATAAAAACCGCCGAACTGATTGGCATTGCCGGAAACCGGAGTGTACTGTTACCGATTTTCATATCAGCAACCGGGTAAAAAACAGAAAAAAGAATCAGCGCGAATGAAAGCAATCCGAATGAAATCCATGCAATCCGGGGTACAATTAAATCGAATTCCAGATTGGTTTCAGAGTTGCGCGATCTCCAGTAATGATCATCTTCGTAAACCAGCGATTTTTCCGGGTTTTTGTGAATTATTGAAGCATATCGCAAAATAAAAACAAAACCAACCGCACTAACAACTAACCACATGAAGATACGGTATTCAATTCCCGAAAACAGTGGCAGGTTTGATAAACCCTGAGCAATTCCAACTGTAAACGGATTCAGAAAAGCACCGGCAAAACCCAGCGCTGCAGCCACAAAACACAACGAAACACCAACAATCGAATCATAACCCATCGAAATGGCAAGCGGAACAAAAATGATGGTAAACGCAATCGTTTCCTCGCTCATTCCAAAAACGGCCCCAAACAAACTGAAAATGAACATTATCCCAGTGAGAATAATATTGTTTACACCAATTTTCTTCAGCAATCCCGACTTTTCCCACTTTTTTGAAAATTTTAAAAAAGAGTAAATTCCTATATCAATTGCTTTGCTTTCATTTAAAATCCAGAATGCACCGCCAATCATTAAAATAAAAGCAATAATATTCGCGGTATTTACAAAACCATCGAAAAATGCCGAGAACACCTGCCATGTTTGTTCATTGCTGTCAATAAATTCAAACGACTGACTTTGAATTACTTCCCGTGGTATTCCGTTCACTGTAACTGTTTCTCTCTTAAACTCTCCTCCCGGAATAAACCATGTTAAAACAGCACAAAAAACAATCAGGCTAAAAATGATTACGTAGGTATGAGGTACTTTTTTCAGCATTAATTGAGATTTTATTTGCCGAAAATAGTAAATATTGATTTGGGTTTATGATTTTATTCAGGATTTAAAAAAGGAAAAATCACTTAATTGAGAAATCATTATCGGATTTGTCAAATCAATTTCGTATCTTTTTGAATGTGAAAAAATACCACTTTTTATGAAGATTTTATTGGAGAATATTAAAGAACTGGTGCAGGTTGTGGAAGAACCCCTGTTATTCAGATCAGGCGCTGAAATGAGCACAGTTAAAACAATCCGGAATGCTTTTTTAATCATTCGCGATGAGTTGATTGAAGAATTTGGCAGAATGGACCAGTTAAAAGACAAATACATGGATGATGATCTTTTAATAGAGATCGATTGCACCAACCGGTTGGTTTATCCGAGTTTTGTCGATTCTCATACACACCTTGTTTTTCCCGACTCGCGCGAAAGCGAGTTTGTAAGCAGGATCAAAGGTCTGACTTATGAAGAAATTGCCCGAAATGGCGGAGGAATTTTAAATTCGGCAAAACGATTGCACGAAACTTCCGAAGAAGAGTTGTACAATTCGGCCATTGAGCGTATTTTTGAGATTATTAAAACAGGTACCGGCGCTGTTGAGATTAAAAGTGGTTACGGTTTAAATACCGATGACGAATTAAAAATGCTCCGGGTTATTCGCAAAATAAAAGAAACCTCTCCAATCTGTGTCCGCTCGACTTTTTTAGGCGCCCATGCTGTTCCTGAAAAATATAAAAAAAATCCCTCGGTATATGTTGATATAATTATAAATGAAATGATTCCACAAGTAGCTGCCGATGAACTCGCCGATTTTATTGATGTTTTTTGTGACAAGGGATTTTTCTCACCCGAGGATACGGACCGGATTTTAATGGCAGGAATGAAATTCGGGCTACGTCCTAAAATTCATGCCAACGAACTTGGATTTACCGGCGGCGTGCAGGTGGGGGTTAAATATAACGCTTTGTCGGTCGATCATCTGGAGTATATTGGCGATGAAGAAATTGAGCTTTTAAAAAATACTGAAACCATGCCAACTGTTCTGCCCGGTGCTGCTTTTTTTCTCAATTTACCGTTAGCGCCTGTACGAAAAATGATAGATGCAGGTCTGCCAATTGTGCTCGCATCCGATTACAATCCTGGTTCAGCTCCTAGTGGAAACATGAGTTTTATATCATCGCTGGGTTGCCTAAAATATAATATGCTGCCCGAAGAAGTTATTAACGCAACCACGCTGAATGCCGCGTATGCAATGGGTCTCAGCGATTGTCTCGGGAGTATTTCGAAAGGTAAAATTGCCAATTTGTTTATCACTTCCGATGTGGATGGAATTGCAAGTTTGCCCTATCATTTTGGATCCGATCTGATTGAAACTGTCATCATCAATGGGGAAATTCAAAATTTTTAGTTGCTGCATTAAATCATTTGAAATTAAAATCCAACTCACTATTTTCGGTTTTTATTTAAGTTGAAAATCGAATCAAATGAAAAAAATCATCGAATGTGTTCCCAATTTCTCGGAAGGAAGAAATATGGCTGTAATCAAGGAAATTACAGACGCCATTGAAAGTGTTGAAGCTATAAAAATGCTCGACGTGGACCCCGGAAAGGCAACCAACCGTACAGTTGTAACATTCGTTGGTTCACCTGAAGATGTGGTTGAAGCGGCCTTTCGTGGGATTAAAAAAGCTGCTGAAGTAATTGATATGCGGTTTCATACCGGCGAACACCCGCGTTTTGGGGCCACCGATGTTTGTCCGCTTGTCCCGGTTGCCAATGTAACCATGGAAGAATCAGTTATTTATGCCCGAAAACTTGCAGAAAGAGTAGGGAACGAGTTGGGTATTCCGGTGTTTTGTTATGAATTTGCAGCATTTTCTGAGGAACGGAAAAGTTTAGCCAATTGTCGCTCAGGAGAATATGAGGCTTTGAAAGAAAGAATAACAAGCGACAAATGGAAACCCGATTTTGGTCCTTCTAATTGGTCTGAAAGTGTTGCAAAAACAGGCGCTTCGGCAATTGGGGCACGTAATTTTCTGGTGGCGTACAATGTAAATCTGAACACTACTTCAACCCGGCGTGCAAATTCAATTGCATTCGATGTGCGCGAAGCTGGCCGCGTAAAACGTGAAGGCAATCCGGTTACCGGTAAAATTGTTACCGACGAAAACGGCCAACCGGTCAGGATTCCCGGAACACTGAAGAAAACACGCGCAATTGGCTGGTTTATTGAAGAGTATGGTATTGCCCAGATTTCGATGAACCTGACAGATATTTCGGTAACGCCGGTTCATGTTGCTTTTGATGAAGTTTGCGAAAAAGCCCGGTTGCGTGGAATCAGGGTTACCGGTTCTGAACTGGTAGGTTTGATTCCGCTGCAGGCAATGCTTGATGCCGGAAAATATTTTCTTAATAAACAACAGCGGTCAACAGGAATTGCTGACGATGAAATCATAAAAATCGCAATCAAATCACTCGGGTTAAACGAACTGGCTCCTTTCGACCCGAAAAAGAAAATTATTGAATATGTAATTGCCGAAAATTCGGGCAAAAAACTGGTTGATTATTCATTAAAACAATTTGCAGAAGAAACGGCATCCGAATCTCCGGCGCCAGGCGGTGGCTCGATTTCAGCGTTTGTTGGGGCTTTGGGTGCAGCGCTCGGATCTATGGTGGCAAATCTTTCGGCACATAAACGCGGTTGGGAAAACCGGTGGGAGGAATTTTCTGACTGCGCTGAAAAGGGGAAATATTTTCATAATGAACTTTTAAATTGTGTTGATGAGGATACGCAGGCTTTTAACCAGATTATAAGTGCATTTGAATTGCCAAAGGAAACAGAACAGCAAAAAGCCAAAAGAAACGAAGCCATTCAGGAAGCCACAAAAAATGCCATAGAAGTTCCTCTGAAAGTGATGCAACTGGCAAACGATTCTATGAAAATTTTAAAAGCAATGGCAGAAACAGGAAATCCAAATTCAGTCTCCGACGCAGGGGTTGGGGCGCTTTGCGCACGCACGGCTGTTGAAGGCGCTTTTCTAAATGTGAAAATTAATGCCGCCGGGCTGAAAGATAAATTTTATATGGAAAAGATGCTGAAAGATGCTGAAAACATGCTCTCTTCGGCAAAGGAATCGGAAAGCGCCATTTTAAAAATCGTACATCAAAAAATTGGAATTTAGTTTTACAGAACAAACAGCATCCGGTCTTAAGTTCAATCAAACAGTCGTAGGTTAACCGCGTTTTAATTAATTTATTTCCTGGAATCGGTGCCAAACATTAATTCTTTGTTAAAAAACAACATGTTTTAATAAAGAATGAATTCTTTATATAACATTTGTCTATTTTTGACCGAAATCAAAAGTTGAATTTCATCAAACAAAAAAATGAGCAATTCTGATACAAATAAGAAAAACAACCCGGTTTCGGAACCAACATTGCGAAGGTTGCCGGGGTATTTGTTTTATCTTCAAAAAATAAGGGAAGAAGGAATGCTCAA
>JBBIVS010000082.1:5567-10400 GCA_037439605.1 Draconibacterium sp.
TGAAGGATTTGTCGGTTACTGGAATAAAAGGGAAGCCAAAAGTTGGTTACAACACTTACGAACTGATTCACGCGCTTGAAAATTTCCTGGGATTCAACCGAACCAACGAGGCTTTTTTAGTGGGCGCAGGAAATCTCGGATCTGCGCTAATGGCCTATCAGGAACATCAGTCGCTGGGTTTGAAAATAATTGCGGCATTCGATGTCGATAGCAATAAAGTTGGAAAGCTCATCGGTGGAATTTATGTGCTTGAATACAATAAACTGTTTCATTTGGCTGAACGGTTGAATGTAAAAATTGGAATTCTTACCACTCCCAACCATGTAGCGCAGGATGTTGCAGAAGATTTGGTAAACTGTGGAATTAAAGCCATTTGGAATTTCACCTCGTCAAACCTGGTTCTGCCCGACAAAATCATTGTTCAGAATACCTCAATGAGTTCTTATGCAGCCGTGTTGCTGCACCGTTTAACCGATTCAGAGTAATAACGCAAATACAAAAATCATGAAAAAATTAGAGTTCATATTAACTTGCTTGACGAGTAAAATAAAGAATTATTTCTTTATAAAATCAAAAACTGACATAAGTCATGAGTGTGAAAAATTTTTCGTTTCAGGTGAAAATGTAAATTCACAGGAAGGATCAAAGTTAACCGAAGAATACATTGAAAACTACCGGGGAACCACACGCTGGCAAACAATTTAAATTCATTGAATCAGGCATTATATCAATCAATTAGATACATAAAAGAAAGGACATGAGAAAATTTATTATTTCTGTTTCGGGAGAGAAGTTTGAGGTTGATGTTGAAGAAGTAACTCCCAACAAAGTTTACACTTCTTCAAAAGCAAATGGCACACGAATGGGCGAATACAATCAGAATTTTAAAGGATCTGTAATTCCACGCAAAACAGGGATTGTTACAGTTGATTCACCCCTGCCCGGAAACATTGTACGGATTTTGGTAAAACCGGAGGATGAAGTTTCAGCAGGACAAAAATTGTTTGTTCTGGAATCAATGAAAATGGAGAACGAAATTGTAGCACCATCTTCCGGACGTGTGGCGGGCATTAAAGTAAATGTTGGAGATGCTGTTGCCGCCGGGCAAAATATTATTGTTCTGGATTAAAGTTGGTATGCTATGAAAAAAATTAAAATTACAGAAACTGTTCTAAGGGATGCACATCAGTCACTGATTGCCACGCGGATGAGGTTGGACGAAATGTTGCCAATAGTTGAAAAGCTCGATGACATTGGATATCATTCACTTGAAGCATGGGGAGGTGCTACTTTTGACACTTGCCTGCGTTTTTTAAATGAGGATCCATGGCTACGGCTTAGAGAAATAAAAACACCGCTTCAAATGTTGCTTCGCGGACAAAACCTGTTGGGCTACAAACACTATTCTGATGATGTTGTTGAATATTTTATCCAAAAGTCGGTTGACAACGGTATGAATATCATCCGCATTTTTGATGCGCTGAATGACCCGCGAAATGTTGAAAAATCAATATACGCCTGTAAAAGAGCAGGGGGCCATGCCCAGGCAACGGTTTCTTATACAACAAGCCCTGTGCATACCCTCGAATTGTTTGTTGAAGATGCCAAACGACTTGAATCAATGGGAGCTGACTCGCTTTGCATTAAAGATATGGCTGGTCTGTTACTGCCATATTCGGCATTTGAGTTAATCAGTACACTAAAAAAGAATATTAATATTCCGATAGCCCTGCACACGCATTACACCAGCGGTGTAGCTTCCATGACATATTTGAAAGCCATTGAGGCCGGAGTGGATGTGGTTGACTGTGCAATTTCACCTTTGGCCATGGGCACATCCCAGCCACCAACAGAGGCATTGGTTGCTTCATTGCTGGGAACGGAACGTGATCCAGGACTTGATTTAGGCAAGTTGAGTGAGATTGCCGACTATTTTCGTCCTATCAGGGAAAAATACATTTCTTCAGGATTGCTTGATACCAAAATGTTGGGAGTTGATGTGAATGCTTTGATTTACCAGGTTCCCGGAGGAATGTTATCTAATCTGATTTCTCAACTCAAACAATCGAATGCCGAAAGTAAATACGAAGAGGTATTGCGTGAAGTGCCCCGTGTACGGAAAGATTTTGGGTATCCGCCACTGGTTACACCAACCAGTCAGATTGTTGGAACACAGGCAGTATTAAACGTGCTTACGGGTGAAAGGTACAAAATGGTGCCAAAAGAATCGAAGGCGCTCGTAAAAGGTGAATACGGAAAAACGCCCGGAATTATACCTGAAGAAATTATTCAAATGATTCTGGGTGGTGAAGAACGTATTACCTGTCGTCCGGCAGATTTACTGGCGCCGGAACTTGAATCAGCAGTTGAAGCGGTAAAAGAATATGCTGAACAGGAAGAGGATGCCCTTTCTTACGCAATGCTTCCTCAGGTAGCAGAGAAATTCTTTAAAGCCCGGAAACTGGGATTTCCTTCGAATGAAAAAGAGGCATCTCAGACAGTAAAACCTGCTGTTGCTGATAAAAATGGTATAGACAAAAAAGTGGTGGCTGCCATTGCAACATCGGTGGCAATTATGGCAAGTGAAAGCGGTAAAACTTTAAAAATTAATAATATACAGAAATACAGTCCCTGGTCGATGTCAGCCAGGTATAATTATTAACAATTGTATTTTTTTTGGATTTTTATTGTGACTACCAGTGATTTGTTAATTGACTTCAGTTTATTTAAAAATTAAACAAATATTTAATCGAAGCAAAAGATTAAGGGCAGCTTTGACTATCTTATGTTTATGTGGTCATGGTTGCCCTTTTAACCAGTTAAGGTGAACCCGGCATTTTAATTTTCATACCAAACATGCTATTAAAAATGATTCAATTTATTGCTAATATCTTTGATACCAGTTATCTAAAGTTCAGATTTTATGAATTTTAATTTAAACAGAAAGTTATAATGCCAGGTTAATCACCGTAATTCCTGCGCCGCCAAAATCAACATGCTCATCTTTAAAAGATGTAACCATGGGTTCGGCTTTCAGAAAACTGCGGATGGTTTCCTTTAAAATTCCGTTTCCCTTTCCGTGCAGAACCCTTAGCTGACTGACATCCAACATAATAGCCTTATCAATAAATTCCTGTATTATTGAAATGGCTTCCTCTGCACGTTTACCACGAATATCGATATCCGGTTTAAATGTAAGTCGCTTTTCCGAAAGGTTCGAAATTAACCGCGATTTACCAGTTCCCTGATTTTTCTCAATTCTTTTTGCTTCGTTGTTGCTTAGCCTTTCAATTTGGTCGGTGGGAAGCGATGTAATTAACTGTCCAAAAGCAATAACGGCATTTTTTTTATTGATTTCGATTAGGTCGCCAACCGTGTTCTGACCCGCAATACGCACTTTGTCGCCGGGTTTCAGTTCATCGTCTTCTTCCTGTATTTCGCGTTTAAAAACCTGCTCCGGTTTATTTGGCCTGCGTTCGTTTCTTTCCTTTTCCCGCTCCTGAAGTTTTTTTATTTTTTGTTCGATTGACTTGTCCTCAGCCGAGGTCTTTTCCTCTATTTCGGTTTTCAGGTTTACAAGGTTTTCGCGGGCTTGCCTGGTTTTTTCCTTTTCGGCCTGCTCCTTTTTTATTTCGTGAATTGTGTTTTCAATTCTTTTGTTTACTCCGAAAAGAAGTTGTTCGGCTTCTTCCCTGGCCTTTTTCATTATCTCTTTTCTCTGCTTTTGGGTTTCTTTTAGCTCGCTTTCGTAACTGGCAGCCATTTCATCGAGTATCTTTTCCACCTTCCTGATTTTCTCGCGTTTGCTTTCCCAGTAACGTTTGTCGCGGTTTATCTGTCGTAAATTGCGATCGAAATCGATATGATCTTTCCCCACCTTTTCAGTGGCTTTTTCCAGAATATCTTCGGGCAATCCAATTTTCCTGGCAATTTCGAAAGCAAACGAACTTCCCGGTTTCCCGATTTCAAGCTGAAACAGCGGGTTCATGTTTTGAGAATCGTACAACATCGCACCGTTTTCAATACCTTCAGCCGACGAAGCAAAATGTTTCAGGTTGGTGTAATGCGTTGTAATTACACCAAAAGTGCGCATCAGGTTCAGTTTGTCCAGAATCGATTCGGCAATTGCGCCACCCAGCATCGGTTCGGTGCCGGTTCCAAATTCGTCGATTAAAATCAGCGTGATTTCGTTGCTGTTTTTTACGAAATGTTTCATGTTCAGAAGGTGCGAACTGTATGTGCTCAGGTCGTTTTCCAGCGACTGCTCATCGCCAATGTCGATAAAAATCTGGCTGAAAATCCCGGTTTTACTCCCTTCGCTTAACGGGATGAGAAGTCCGCATTGCAGCATGTATTGGAGCAATCCAACAGTTTTCAGGCAAACCGATTTACCACCGGCATTTGGCCCCGAAATCAGCAAAATGTGCTTTTCTGCTGTTAACCTGATATTTAAGGGAACAATTTTCCGTTTTTCCCTTTTTAATGTTTTCATTAAAAGCGGGTGTATCGCCTGAATCCAGTCGATTACTGGAGTGGCTTCAAAATCGGGTTTGATGGCGTTAAACTCAATGGCCAGCAAAGCTTTTGAACGGACAAAATCAATTTCGCCCAGAAAATCATAAGAGTAAAACAAATCATCCAAATAAGGACGTATATCATTGGAAAAATTGGTCAGAATCTTAACGATTTCGCGTCTTTCGGCATATTCAAGTTCGCGGATTTCGTTGTTCATCTCCACAATTTCGTTGGGCTCAACATACGATGTTTTCCCAGTTGACGATTCATCGTAAATTATCCCTTTCAGTTTGCGTTTGTTGCCAGCCGAAATGGGTA
>JBBIVS010000083.1:0-10371 GCA_037439605.1 Draconibacterium sp.
CCTTTGTATTGTGCCAGGTGCATTTCGAGCCACTGAATGCTTTCGGCATCCAAATGGTTGGTTGGTTCGTCCAGAAGCAGCACATCGGGCTCGCGAAGCAGAAGCCGGCAAAGTGCCACGCGACGTCGTTCGCCGCCCGAAAGTTCGTGAACCGGTTGGTCATCGGGCGGACATTGCAGCGCATCCATTGCACGCTCCAGTTTGCTATCCAGGTTCCATGCATCCAAATGATCGATCTTTTCCTGAAGCTCTGCCTGCTCGGCCATTAAGCGATCCATTTCATCCGGGTTTTCATAAACCTCGGGCAAACCAAATTTAAGGTTGATGTCCTCGTAAGCTTTCAAAACATCCACCACTTCCTGAACACCTTCCTGAACAACCTCTTTTACCGTTTTTGTATCATCGAGTTTTGGGTCCTGGTCCAATAATCCAACAGTGTAGCCCGGAGAGAAAACCAATTCACCGTTAAAAGCCTTGTCTTGTCCGGCAATAATGCGCAGTAAAGTCGATTTTCCGGAACCGTTTAACCCGATGATCCCAATTTTGGCCCCAAGGAAAAATGAAAGTGAAATGTCTTTGATTACTGTTTTGTTGGGTGGGTAGGTTTTACTCACCTTGTACATCGAAAATATGATTTTTTCTTCGCTCATTTTTTTTTGAATTTGATTTTGTGCAAAAGTAGGAAAAAGTAAACGACCTGAGATTGGGCATCGCGGTTTTTAACCACGATTTTGAATATGTCTGATTTTATGCGATCACCGTTTAAAACCAAGATTAAATTCAAGGGATAAAAAACCACTGCATCTTTGAGCAATAAAAGGTTTTTTAATCAAGGAAAGAATTGAGATTTTCAAATTCAGTTTATTTTGAGATTTTTTGGATTTTTCCAGTAGTCGAAAAGGAATGTTAAAAACCATATTTTTGTTTGGCTTCCTGCATCACATATTCATGAGTATAAACCCTTCCGGCATCAACATCTTTTATCCCCTCCATTATCGATTCCTGGACTTCTTTGGGCAGCAAATACCACCAGTCTTCCGGTACCTCATCGCTAAGCATCTTATTAATCTTTATCAAAACCGATTGATCTTCAGTGTATATAATCTTATTTACCAGTTCTAATTTTAATGATTGAATTTCCATGGTTATTTGTTTTATATGATGTAAATATACGCAGTTATAATTTTCCAATTGCCTCCTCATAATCAAACTGCAAATCCTCGTGCAGCATTGAATGTACTTTTCTGATTCTTTCCTTCTGACGTAAATACATATTTAACACCACCCTGTGAGAACGTATTTGAATACCCGATTTTTTCATGGTCTGGCAGAAATGGATTAACAATTCGATTTCAGTTTGTTTTGACCCCGAAAATTTGATGTATTTATCGGTTGTTTTTAGCGCTTTGCGAAGTGTTTTTTTAGCCAGGTAAAAACTGTGTTTGTTCAATTGTTTGAACTGTTCATTAATTTCAGCTTTTACATTTTCAATAAACGTCTGCTCGTTAAATGCCTCAAAAAGAAGATAACTGAGCAATTCCTTGTTTTCCTTTTTAAATTTTGCCAAGCGCAACACTAAATCCTGCAGTTGTTTTGGCGGCAAAACCTGAAGTTCTTTTTTTATTTCGCTGAGTGGAAAAGATTCCATTTTAAAAAGTTTTTTACGGGTGAGGAAGTTTTTAACTTCCTTAAAAACGCGGTTACAAACCGCGTTAACCTAATGTTTCACCGGTTTCCCGTATACTTCAATCCAGTCGAGGCGCGAGCAGGAGGCTGATTTTCCGCCGGGCATCAAATCAGTAAAACCTATTTCTTCCACATTCGACAAGTCGGGATTTGACACCGGACCAATCTCCACAACCGATTTTGAATCGAGTTTATACCAGTTGATATCCTGAATGTTGAATTCTTTGATTCTCCAGTCTTTTGTTGCATCGTCAAACTGGTCGCTCACCAGCCATGTTCCATTGGCAAGTTTCAAGGTTATCCGCAGTTGCCGCAACCCGGCCTGCTTTGAACGCCAACTGATTTTTGCAAAACCGGTCAGGTCAACATTGCTGGTTTTATGTTTCAGGGTTACCATCCAGTTTCCCAGGCACAATCCCGACCACACATAAAACGGGTCGTCTACCGGTTTTTCGTGGTTGCTTTTTTTCAGGCTGTCCTGTCCCGGGCCATACAACTGAACCAGTAAATCGGGGTTATTCACATGTTTTTGCGATAGTGGAATTTCAGCGGGAGTTTCTTTCCAGTCTTCACGAAAAAAAAGGCCGGGGCGGTAATTTTCCTGCTGTGCAAAACCAAACCGGGTTAAGGTTGCCAAAATGAAAACCAACAAATACCTACGTTTCATAATTCTCACATTTCTGATTTTAATACATCGAAATAAAAAATGGTACCTTTTTCGGGGGTGCTTTCAAAACCCACTTTCCCTTTCAGGTATTTTTCGCCTAAAAGTTTCATGCTGTAAGTTCCGATTCCACGGCCGGCGCCTTTTGTGGAGAAAGAGCGCTGAAAAATCTGTTGCCTGGTTTTTAAATCCATAAAACCGTTATTGTGTACTGAAAACCGCACTGAATGGTGATTTGAAACGCTCCACAATTTTACGGTTGTATTTGGTTTTGAGGCTTCAAGCGCGTTTTTTAACATGTTACCCAGTATACGGCGCAATATGACCGGGTCAGAAAAAATCATCACATCCTCGGATTCATGCCGGATTTGAATATTTTTGGTTTTCACCAAATCGTGAAATGAATACAGATTGGCAACATCTTTTACAATCGAAAACGAATTAATATGTTGAAGGTCGGGAACAAGATCGCCTTTTTCGGCAGCGTTTAACTGCTGCTGTGCAATAATTTCGTTCACCATATTTTCAGCAGCCCTGTTAATGGTTTGGGCGATATCAATGATTTGTTCCCTGTTGTCAATTTCGAAGAGAATGGCAGAAAGTCCGAGAATGCCGCCTGCGCTGTTCAGTACATCATGAAAGAAAACATTTTCCAGCGCCTTTCTTCGTCTTTCATGACTAATGTCGTGAATGGCAAATATGGTATATTCAATTCCTCGCTTTACATAAGGTGTTGCGGTAACCCGCAAATCCAGCGCACTGTTATTGCAGGTAATAATCCGGCATTCTTTTTCCGATTTTCTGCCAAGTTGCGATTCCAGGATTGCTTCAACAGCTCCGCAATTTCTGCAAAATTCAGATGTTCCGCAACCTTCGCCTGTTTTGGCTGCATAAATACAATTCATCGCTTCGCCGGGTCTTTTCCCAATCATGGTGTCAATGTCTGACTCGCAGAAAGACTGAAAAAACAAGTTGTTCGCATACACAATCTGGCGCTGCCGGTTAAGCACGAGTAACATGGTTGAAATGGCATCAGCAATTTTATTCAGCGGATTGTTTTTCCTGAAAAATGCAGCATCCTTTTTAAGGACTGATGGCTCAGCACGTTGAGGTGGGGCAAATTGAGTTGTCGGAACTTCTTGAAACATCAATGGTCAATTTTTTCGGTTGCAAGATAAAACTCATTTTTTGAATATTAAACAGGTAATCAATAGAAAAATATAGCTAAATAATAATGCTCTAATGTTTAAAAAAGGGGTTGTTTATCATAAACAGAATCCTGTTTTCAGACTTAGGATTATTGAACTGCACTTATTTCGAACTTGCCAGTTCTTGTGCTAAACTGGCCATTTTCAATTTTAACATTTACTGGTTTTTGATTTTTTTGATTAACAACCTTCAGGTTTGAATTTATAAATTCGTCGGGAAGAATAATTTTTGCTGTTGTATTTTCAGGAATTTCGATTTTCATTACAAAGGAGCCATTTCCGATTTCCCAGTCAGACTGAACTAACCCCTTTGGCGACAGAAACGAACATTTTACCCATTTTATATTTCCAACTGGTTTTGGTGCGATTATGATTTCGGAGTAAGCAACAGAATGTTCAGCCTGGTAAATTCCGCCCAAACCCGCATAGAACCATTCCATCAGGTGTCCCAGCATCATGTGGTTATTCGATACATTTTTCAGGGCAGCCCAGCTTTCGGTTAAAGCAGTGGCGCCCTGTTTCAACTGGTATCCATAACCCGGCCGGTCGCTGCGGTTGTTCATTTTGTAAAGAATGTCGGAACGGCCACTTTCACTTAACACCCGCACCAGAAAATGGTATCCGATATCCCCCGATGTTAAGGCAAAATCGTTTTTAGCAATCGAATCAACCAGGTTTTGCAACACTTTTACTTTATCCTGCTCAGGAATTAAACCCGTGTAAAGCGACATTGCATAGGAAGTTTGGCTACCTGTTGCACAAACACCGGTTTTTTCATCGTAAAAGTTGTTCAAAAAGGCTTGTTTAACCGCTGCCGACAGATTGCCAAACTCTTTCACGTCCTCATTAAAACCAAGCATTTCAGCAACTTTGGTAATGATTTGTAAATCGTAATAATAAATAGATGTTGCTGTTACGGCTTTTGGTGTTAACTGTGCTTCACCCGGTCGGTTTGGACCCAAATCGAACCAGTCGCCCAATCCATGCGAAATGATGTTATCTTTTGCGGTGGTCTGCAAATACTGAACATATCGTTTCATCATCGGGTAGGCTTTTTGTAAAACTTCTTTGTTTCCATACCACTTGTACAATTGCCAGGGAATGATTACCGAGGCGCTTCTCCATTCAGGTGAGTCGCGGAATCCTCCCTTAAATGGAACATATTCGGGCGCTATGTCGGGAACCAGCCCGTTTTCAAGCTGCGAATCCATCATGTCGGTTACAATTTTGCTGTACAAATTCTGAATATTAAAATTGTAATGTATCGAGGGGCCAATCAGGTAAGTTTGCTCGAGCCAGCCCAGCTTTTCACGGTGCGGACAATCGGTTGTAACACTTGCCATGTTGCTTTTTATGCCCCAGTTGATGAGTTCAAAGGTTTGATTAAACAATGTATCGGAGCAACTGAATGAACCAACCGTTGGCGATGAATTTCGGGTGTGCAGCATTTTAAGTTCCAGAATTTCAGTTTTTTCACTGGAGTTTTCAGGTTCTGTAATTTC
Organism: Draconibacterium sp.; assembly: GCA_037439605.1. Classification (GTDB taxonomy): domain Bacteria; phylum Bacteroidota; class Bacteroidia; order Bacteroidales; family Prolixibacteraceae; genus Draconibacterium. Next base: position 5,061 of record JBBIVS010000083.1, read on the forward strand.
AACATCGGCGTATCTGAAACCGTAGTAAGTAAACCGAGGTTGCCAGGTTTCTTCGCCTTCACCTTTCAATGTGTAATTGAATTCATAAGGTCCGCCGCCACTTCGCTGTGTAATGTTTCCTTCGTCGTTTATCAGTTCGTCGGGGCGTATTGTAATTTTAACGCCCCGGTTCCCTTTTACTTTCAGCGAAATAATTCCCGATGCATTTTGCCCGAAATCATAAACAGTTCGGCCTGTTTTTGAAGTCAACACCTGCTGAACCGGAAACTCCTGCATTACTTTTAACGGATAATCTGTTTCAGGTTCCAGAACTGAAGTTGAATCGTTCAGCACCACCGGAATATTCCATCCTGAATCATCAAATCCTGCTCTATTCCAACCTGATTGTTCGAGGGTGGCATCGTAATCCTCGCCGCCGTAAATACTGCTGAATGTGATGGGAGAGGGGAGAACACGGCAATTTTCGTCGGATACAATATTTTCAACCGAACCATCTTTGTACTTAACAGTAATGTTAAAAATCAGTTTTGGATAGCCAAAAGCAATTACAAGTTTCCGGTAACGCTCGCGGTTAACGTTGTAAAAACCATTTCCAACCAAAACACCAATTGCATTTTCACCACTTTTTAGCTGAGATGTAATGTCGAAAGTATTGTAAAATATGCGTTTCTCATAATTGGTCCAGCCCGGTGACAGAAACCTGTCGCCCACTTTTTCACCGTTTAAATGCAACTCGTAATAACCCAATCCGCTGATGTTGATTGTGGCTTTTACTATATTTTCAGCTACAGAAAACTCTTTTCGAAACATTGGAACCACCGAACGTTTTGCCGCTTTGTTGCCTAATTCGTCGCCCGAACCATGAACACCGGGAACTACCTTCATACTGTCATCGAGTTGTTCATAAGCAATCCAGCGGGCATCTGCCCAAGGGTTTGATTGTTTGTTTTTCTGTGTAATACTTTGACAACCAGAATATAATGCAATTGCAAGTAATAGAATGGAAAGCTGTTTCATAAGATCATTTAATACGTTCGTTAATTTTATATTATTCATTCCTTTTTCTCCTCCTTCTCCTTATTGTAAAGGAAGCGCTTTATTTTTTGTGTGGCAGTTTTCTTAAACGGTTCGGGATGTGGATGAAATGAATGAATTTTTGAGAACTTGTTTACCCGTTCATTGATGTAATGTTTCAGTTCAGTGGTTAATTCCGAAATGGTTTCATCAACTTTATGCGCAATTTCCTTAACGTCGTGTGATAATTCAGTGGTCATTTCGTTCCATTTTTTTTCCAGTCCTTCGCGGTCGAAATGAACCAGGGCCACGAGCTTTCCTTTTTGTTCAACTACCAGCGATTCCAAAACATGCCGGAAATTGTTGATGAGTGATTCAATTTCTTCGGGATAAATATTTTCGCCGTTGGGGCCAACTATCATGTTTTTTAGCCGTCCCTTGTGAGTCAGATTTCCTTTTTTGTCGAAAACTCCCAAATCTCCGGTTTTAAACCAACCATCTTCGGTAAGTACTTCGCGGGTTCTGGCTTCATTTTTATAATAGCCCAACATTACATTTGGCCCTTTGGCCCATATTTCGCCTTCACCTGTTTTTGGATCGGGATTGTGGATTATTACTTCGCAGTCGATAACTTTTGGCCCGATTGCCTGAAATTTGGTTTGCGAAGGATTTGATCCCGCCAGCAAAGGCGATGTTTCGGTTAGTCCGTAACCAATGGCGTAAGGGAATTTTGCATCGCGTAAAAACCGCTCAGTTTTTGAATCCAGTTTAGCCCCGCCAATTCCAAAGAAAATCAGGTTTCCACCGAAAGTTTGATAGAGTTTTTTCCCCGCTAACCGATGCACTAATTTCCGGGTGATTCTGTTTTTATAAAGGATTCGTGTAAAAGCTTTTTTCTCGATTTGCGGAAGAATGCTGCTTTTATATACCTTTTCAATTATCATCGGTACGGTTAGCATTAAATGGGGCTTCACTTTTTGCATTGCCGGAACCAGTACACTTGCGGTCGGAGGTTTTCGTAAGTAAGTGATATTTGCGCCTTTCATTACAGGCAAAATCAGTCCGATTGTATTTTCGTATGTATGCGAAAGAGGCAGAACAGAAAGAAACCTGGATTGCTCCGGAATATTTTGAACGTTCCCTGATTGAATGGCATTAACGATTACATTTTGCTGCGATAGCATCACCCCTTTCGAATCGCCGGTTGTTCCCGAAGTGTATATCAAAATAGCCAGTTCATCGGCTTTTGAAAAATACAAGGTGTTGCATTCCGCTTTTTCATCAAAGGCCACATCTTTTTTATTGCTTTTGATTATCTCAAAATTATCGATCCGGATTTTTATTTCGGGGATGTCATTTTTTACTTCGGCCAGTTTATATTCAAGACTTTGCGAAACAAAAATGGCTTTTGCTTCTGAGTGAACCAAAACGTTTTCCAATTCAAACGGATTAAAGTCGGGGAGAACAGGAACAGCCACGATACCAAGGCATTGCAATGCAAAATAAACGATTCCCCAGTTGGGCATATTTTGGCTGTAGATAGCAACTTTATCTCCTTGTTTTATTTCAAGTGCCTCAAGAAATGCTTTTACTGCTGATATTTTTTTTCCCATTTCAGCATAAGTCATCATCTCTTCATCTGCAAAACCCAGCGCTTCATAGTTGGCATATTTCACCACCACATCCGGAATCAGTGTTGCAAAATTCAACTGTTCATATTTTTCCATTGTATATCAATCAATATACAAATGTACTTCAAATGATTTTTGAAATAAGGATTTCCTTTCCCTGAAAGTTAAATTTCTCTCCTGCTTTTTTATTCTGAAGTATTTTTCCGATTGGTGAAATGAGTGAAATACAGAAAACCGGTTCATTTTCGATTTCAATTTTCCCAATTCCGATGGAAATGAAATAGGTATTTTCGGGAGTGTAAACCAAACTGCCTAACCCGGCTTTATTGTATGGTTTATTAGTATCGATTTTTAAAAGCTCATTTTTCTGAAGTTCGTATTTATTCAATTGAAGCACATTTTTTTCAATTTCGAGTTGCATCATTTCGCGGGTGGTTTCAAACTTGTCGCCAACATTACTTTTGGTTTCGTTATCGCGGGTCTCGATGGCAAGTTCGATTTCGTTTTTTACAATGGCGGACTTTTCGTCGATTACTTCTGTTAACCTCTTTAAGATTAGTGATTTTAAAACTCTTTCTTTTGAAAAATTATCAGTCATGATTACTTAAATAAAACAGTGAATTTTAATGATTTTCCAATTCAAGAATGACACAATTGGATACCTTTAATATTACAACATTCTTTGGTAAAAATAAATAGTAAAAATATTATTTATTGTGGCATTCAGATTAATATTTCAAATTGAAAACAAAAATGCCACCCCAAACAGGATGGCACTCTTTATATCTTTTAATGCTCTTTGCTCTGAACTCTGAATTTCTACAGATTTTTTATTTCGTTCACCAGTTTTTGCATTGTGCTTTTTGCATCGCCAAATAACATCCGGGTTTTTGGGTTGAAGAACAGGAAGTTTTCAATTCCGGCATATCCTTTGCCCATTCCCCGTTTCATGATGATGATGTTTTTTGCCAAATGTGCATCGATGATAGGCATACCGTAAATCGGGCTGCTTGGATCGTCGTAAGCTGCCGGGTTAACAACATCGTTTGCTCCAACAACAATTACCACATCAACATTTGGCATATCCGGATTAATATCATCCATTTCAACAAGTTGTTCATAAGGAACATCGGCTTCGGCAAGCAACACGTTCATGTGCCCGGGCATACGGCCGGCCACCGGGTGAATTGCATATTTAACTTCAACACCTTTATTGCCAAGTAATGAATCCAACTCGTGTGCGATGTGTTGTGCCTGTGCAACTGCCAGACCATATCCCGGAATAATTACCACTTTTTGCGAATAACTCAGTAAAACAGAAGCATCGCTTAAACTTATTTCCCTGATTGTACCCTGTTCATGACTGATTCCGGCTCCTCCGCCGCCAAATGCACCCACGATAACATTAATCAGCGACCTGTTCATGGCACGACACATCTGGATGGTAAGAATTGTGCCTGCAGCACCAACCAAAATACCACCAAGAATCATGGCTTCATTTTTATATATAAAACCAGCCATTGCTGCAGCAATACCGGTTAGTGAATTTAAAAGTGAAATCACCACGGGCATGTCGGCCCCGCCAATGGGCATTACAAAGCTTACGCCGTAAATTAAACTCAGAACAAGCAGTCCGTAAACCAGGTAAATTCTGGTTTGAACATCAAATCCACCAAAAATTACCAAAAGTATCATGACGGTTATTACAAACATGAAAATAAGGTTTACGTAAGTCATAACCTTGGAAAAAATATCTCCCACTTTACCGTCAAGTTTTCCATACGCTATCATACTGCCGCTGAATGCGATACTACCTACAACCAGTCCCAGTAATGAAACAAGCACAGCCTGATCCGGTGTTTTGTTATATTCAATAAGTGCAACCGCTGCTGAAGCAGCACCACCTGTTGCATTAAAGAACGAAACCATTTGGGGCATAGCTGTCATTTTTACTTTGCGCGCCATAATGGAACCAACCACAGTACCCGCCGCAATTATTAAGACGACTGCCACTGCATTTCCAAATGAAATCCCTTCTCCTGCTGCGTTTTTGTTAAGAATCAGCGTGGTAATCATTGGAAGGATCATTCCGGCAGCTGCCCAAAGATTTCCTTTTCGCGCCGTTTCAGGATGGCTTTGAAGTTTCAGCCCGATCACAAACATAATGGCTGACATCAGATAACTATATTCCAGGATTACGTTTCCCGGCATTATTGAATTTAATATTATCATGGTATTCATGGTTATTTTTTCTTCTTTTTAAACATTTCAAGCATACGGTCGGTAACAACAAATCCGCCGGCCACATTCAGAGTAGCCATAAAAAGTGCGATTGATCCAAGAATCCACTCGAATGTGGTAGTCGCATGTCCGACCAGTATAATACCCCCGATAATGATTACCCCGCTTATGGCATTGGCTCCCGACATTAATGGCGTGTGCAGCACCGATGGAACATTGGAAATTACCTCAAATCCAAGAAATACGGATAATACGATAATGAATATCGCGTCCTTGTTTTCGATTAAAAATTTTAATACACTTTCCATATTCATTTTTATTTATTCATAACAGATTTAACACGTTCGTTGTAAATTTCGCCTTTGTTTGTAATACAGGTTCCTTTTACTATATCGTCTTCAAAATCAAGATTTAACGATCCTTTA
>JBBIVS010000084.1:0-10331 GCA_037439605.1 Draconibacterium sp.
AAAAAAGTAATAACACTCCTCCGGCAACCGAAGACCAGCGGACAAATAAACCGGTAAAAAGTGAAAATCCGATGAGTATTAATCCCCAGATATTTAGAAAGTCCACAACATTCATTATTTGCGGAGAAGCTGCCATTTGCTGAAATAATCCGGCAAAAATCCATTTGGAACCCATCAGATATGTTTTTGCCAACCAGCCCGGAATTAACAACTTGGCAATCCCTTCATAAAGAAAATGCCAGCCGATAACGATGCGCAGAAGAGTCAGAATATATTGAGAATACTTTTTCATAACGCTGAATTTAAGTATCGTTTGCAAACAGGAATTAGTCGATTCAGAACTTTGATTTCCGCATAAAATTAACAAACATTCTCTAAAATAAAATACCTGTTCCACGCCGATTTCCTGTCTCTCAGTTTATTATCTGTTAATAATTTAATTTGATTTGCCGGGGAAAAGGATTTTGCCTATTTTTGCACACCTGAAAAAGCTGGTCTCATAGTTCAACGGATAGAATAGCAGTTTCCTAAACTGTAGATCTGGGTTCGATTCCCGGTGGGACTACAACTTCTTTTCCTGCGAAAATTAAACTCTCAATCTTTTTTCTTAATCCATTTCATTCTGCAATTTTTGATTAAAAATCATCAACAGAATCATGAAAAAACGGGTTTTTATTTTTTAATCCTGTTTCCGTTATTAATTGAGCCCCAGATTAACAATTACTGGTCGTATAATTTAAACGAAAAATCATCGATGATTGCGGGCGCTGTTGTTGGAGGTGGAGCCGGGGCTTCGTCAATTTTTTACAATCCGGCTATTATTGCCGACATCTACGAATCAAAATTATAGTTGAATGCCAGTTTGTTTGCTTACGATTTTAACAATGTCAAAAATTTTCCCGGCGAAGGAATTGATTTACAAACAACCAGGTTTTACGCTGTTCCGCGTTCCTTGTCTTATATGCTAAAACCTCGCAATCATCCGGGGTGGAGCCTTGAATTTGCTTATCTGAATGTGTTCAATGTCCAGGGCAACTTTGTAAACTACTTTGAGAATGATATCCTTACTTACCTTCCCGGAACAGAGCGGTACAAAGCTTATAGTAATCTGGAAACAACTGCCAGAACAGATTATTTTGGAGCCGGCGGATCGATTAAAATCGGTGAAAACTTTTTTGTTGAGTCGAGTATGTTTGTTTTTGTAAATTCGAAATACTCGGCTTACCAACTCGATATAAATGCATCACCAACTACTTCTCTCAAAGAAGATAAAAACGGAGTATTACACAGCAAAACCCGAAACCCAGGAATTGGTGAAGTTTAATGATTACCGCCTGTTATGGATTATGCTGAAAAAAAGGAGGCGAGTATTGCAGCAAAATCTCCATTCGCTTTAGCTGCCGGTTTTACCTTTACAAGCCCCGATCAGAAAAAAACATTGTATGCAACTATCGAATATTTTGATGGGTTTGACGCTTACCGCATGATTGAAGCCGATGAAGAATCAAATCTGTGAGAAGTCTCAATTCTTGAAAATGAAAATTTTTCGGAGTGACTGACTTTTACTGACGGCGCTAATCCGGTTTTTAATGTTGCACTTGGTTACAGGGGTCGTACCTGAAAAACAATTTAATGCTGCTCCCGGGCTTTAAAACCGATTTTAACTACAAAATAAAAGAAGAAACAAGTTTATCCAATCCAAATAAATCGATAAAAAGCATCAATGTCGATTATTACCATTTCACCAGCGGATTGAAATTACGCATCAGGAGACAGCATATAACAGCCGGGTTAAAGTACAGCCTTAAACTTAGCAACAACACCAATCAACTCTTTATCTTTCGGATCCGGTCGGGTTTAACTTCGATGAATACAAAGCACTTCAGGGAACCCGCACAAATAAGGTAAAAAGTATAAATAACTCGTTTACATTGCTTTTGGCTTCAGCGTTTAATTTTGGCGACAGCTCAAAAAGTGACTTTTGTCTATTTCGGCGATTGGAGCTTACGCCCCCCGTACCGGAAACGTTGCGACATGATATTCAGGATTTCATTGGCGGTACTTTCAATGGGTTTGTTCGAAACATTGATAACTGTAAATCCTCCGCGGTCGTAAATAAACATTGCATTTCTGATTTCTTCACGAACCGCGCGTTCATCAATATATGTTTCATCCTGATGATTGTTCCAGCCCTGTAACCGTTTTTTGCGATGAGTAATTAGCTGCTATGCCGAAATTTGCAACCCAAAAACCCTTTGCGGGTCAGCTTTAAACAATTCGTCAGGCGGCTGAATAACGTTTACCAGCGGGATATTTGCCACCTTCCAGCCATACATGGCCAGATACGTGCTGAGGGGGGTTTTTCCGGCCCGCGAAACGCTTGTTATTATTATTTCAGCATTCACCAGCCGTTCGGGGCTCATTCCGTCATCATGCGAAAGCGTGTATTCTATCGATTCAATCCTGTCGAAATGCTGATGGTTTAACTCGCGGTACAAGCCGGGATACATCAGCGGTTTCATATCAGTCACCTCATCAAGATATTTCGCGAGTTTATCGAAAAGGTCAACTTCGCGAACTCCAAATTCAGTGCAATATTTAATCAACTTATCGCGCAAATTTGTATTTACCATAGTGTGAACTATAATTCCACCTTCAGTTTTGACCTTTGTAACCACATCGAAAATTTCATCTTCTTCAGTAACATTTGGAATAATTACGACTGGAATTTTATTTTCAGGGTATTGTATAAGGAGCGCCTGAACCACATTGTTACCGACCATCCCCCTGCCACCTGAGACAACGTAAACTGGGGGAGGCGCATTTGTAATTTGTGTTTTCATTTCAATATTTATTAACATCAACAAAAAAAACGGTTGAAGGTTTGAAGTTTAAGTTGCTGAAAAATTGACTAAACAGAATCCGGCCTTTTAATGGATTTTATCGGTTTAATAACCATTTCGGAATTGCAGGACGGGCAAATATAAATTTCGCAACCGGTGCAGGCAAAACAGTTACTGCAGGTTCGCGGAACATCGGTGTTTGAAAACGGGAAACCACACGTTTCGCAGGTGTAAAATTTCTCTTTCCGGGTCGATATCATTTTAGAAAGTATTTTATCAATCTCAATATTCCGAACATAATAACCAGGGTAAAAATAATGGCTGCGCCCGATGGAATATCCAGAAAATAAGAAATAAACAGTCCCGAAACTGCCCCGATAAAAGCAAATACCGAGGATAAAATCAGCAGCTTTTTAAAATCGGTGGTAAATAAATTTGCGGTAGCCTGTGGAATGGTAAGCAATGATAGAATCAGAATTATACCTACCACCCTGATATTTAAAACTACTGTTAAAGCAATTAACGACATGGTTAAGTAATTAAATAATCCCACAGGCAAACCAGCTGTTCTGGCAAATTCCTCGTCGAAAGCGATGTACAGTATTTTGCTGAAGAACAGGACAAAAAAGGTGATGATTACAATGTTTAACGCCAGCATCCACCAAAGTTCGGAAACAGTTACAGTAAGGATATTTCCAAAAAGATAACTCATTAAATTGGGTGTGTAACCCGGCGTTAAAAAAACAAAAATAATTCCAAGCGCCATTCCCAGCGACCACCAGATGGCAATGGAAGAATCTTCACGAATTTCAGCAACTTTGGTAAAAAACTGAATTCCCAACGCCGAAAGAACAGCGAAAATCATTGCTCCGAGAATAGGATTAAATCCGAGAAAAAAAGCCAGTCCGATTCCGCCGAAAGAAGCGTGGGTTATTCCACCGCTGATAAAAACGATTCGCCTCGAAACAATATAACCACCAATTATACCACACGAAATACTGGCAAAAACTGCAGCAATAAAAGCTTTCTGGAAGAATTCATATTGAAAAAGCTCAACAATCGCGTTCATTGGTGATCATGTTTTAAATAAATGTGAGGAACCTCGCCATACTTAATAATTTGAATCGGACAGTTATATTCATCCAAATCTTTCTGAGTAATCCGGTTGCTTGAGTGGTAATGCAGTTTTTCGTTTACACAGGCAATGGTTTTTACATATTTTACAATGGTTCCCATATCATGCGAAACCAGTATGATTGCCATATCATTGTTTAGTGTCCTCAGCTTTTCGTACAATTCGCCTTCAAACCTGTTATCAACAAAAGTATCGGGCTCGTCGAGCATTAAAACTTTTGGTTCGCTGATTAAAGCCCGGCATAAAAAAACACGCTGCATTTGTCCGCCTGATAGTTCTCCGATTGCTTTATCCTTTATATCAAAAATCCCCATTTCCTGAAGCAAATCGACTATTTTTTGTTTTACGGAAATTGATGTTTTCGAACCGTTTTGCATCATTAACCCCGACTTTACCACTTCGAAAACTGAAATCGGGAATTTGCAATCGATCTGTTTTACCTGGGGCAAATATCCGATTGGCCTGTTCTTTTCTTTGATGTCGCTTCTGAATTCAATAGTGCCTTCAGCCGGTTTTAATATTCCCAGGATAGCTTTTAGCAGGGTGGATTTTCCTCCGCCATTCGGGCCAATTACGCCAAGAAAATCGTTTTCAAAAATTTCAAGATTTATGCACCGAAGAACCGGAGTTCTGTCGTATCCTACAGTCAGGTTTTTTATTTTTATCAGCGGGTTCATCAAAAATTATCCACAATTATATTGGTCATTTCCATTAAATTTTCAGCCCAGGCCGGGTCGAGCGGGCGAACCTGAATAATTTTGCCCCCAACTTCTTCTTCAAACACACCGGCATGTTCACGATCTAATTCTCCCTGAATATACATCACCTTTATATTTTCTTTATTGGCCAAATCAATCAGTTCTTTCATCCGCTGGGGGGTTGGCTCTTTTCCGCCTCTTTCGAGTGAAAATTGCAATAGACCATAATCGCGGGCAAAGTACGAAAGACTGGGGTGAAAAGTAATAATTTTCCGGCCTTCGAAAGGTTTTAGTTTGTTTGAAATTTCTATGTTCAACTGATCAATTTCTTTCATAAACTCGAGGAAATTGGTTTTATATTTTGTACTTTGTCCGGGATTCAGCGCTGAAACTTCGTCCAAAATACGCTTTGCCATTTGCTTTACCAATACCGGTGAAAGCCATACATGCGGATCAACACCGCTCAAATGAAAATGATCGCCATGTTGTTCTTTTAATTGTGCAATTAAATCAAGCCCTTCAGAAAGATCGACAACTTTCATTTTTGAGTTTTCCTGCTCAATTTTATCTTTCCATGAATATTCAAAACCAATGTACCCGATTCGAAACCAAAGGGCTGATTTTGAAATTTCCTCCATCTGCGAAGGAAGCAAGGTGTAGGCTGCTGGGCTTGTACCCGGGGGAATTAGCACATTTACAACAAAATCGTTGCCGACTATTTTTTCAACAAATGTTTTCTGAGGCAAAATACTTACCATTATATACTTTTCAGTTTCTCCGGTTTTTGATTTTTTAGAATTGCAGCCGCTAAAAATGATTGCAATTGCCAGAAACAGCATTATTTTTTTCATTCGATTGTTATTTTAATAGTTCGCAATATAAACATCAAAAACAAGCATAGGTTTTTCAATTTGTGGTTCAATGTAATTATTTGATTTTGCACATTGTTTCAGAAGCGTTTTTTGTTTCCTTTTCAGGTACCGGGTCATAACCGTGTGTTCCCCATGGATGACATTTTGAAATACGTCGGGTTGCAAGCCAGAATCCTTTAATTGGTCCATGAATTTTTATGGCCTGAACAGCGTACTCAGAACAAGTGGGCACATGCCTGCAAGAGGCAGGAGTAAATGGTGAAATGGCATACTTGTAAATATAAACCGGAACAAGTAAAATCCAGCCCAGTAACTTTAATATTGCTTTTGCCAAACACTGCATAGTATTCATTTTCAGGATGCAAATTTACAACTAAATAAATAGCTCATGGCAACTGCGAAATGTATAATATTTTTAATTTTGCTGCCTCACAGCCAAAAATGTAATGCTACAGATGAAAAAGGTTTCAATAGGAGTTGATATTGGAGGAACTAACACTGCAATTGGAGTTGTTGATAAGGCAGGTAAGGTTTTAATTAAAGATAATATTCGCACTCCTTCTCATGGCAATTTTGAAAAATATATATCTGAATTGTCTGACGCGATAAACAGGCTTATACAACTGGCGAAATTGCAAACTGAAAATTTGGTTGTATCAGGAATTGGGATTGGGGCACCGGTTGGAAACTACAATACAGGTACAATCGATTATGCTACAAATCTCTCATTTAAAGGTAAATTGCCAATTGCTGAATTATTGAGAAATCATTTTCCCACCTTTTCGGTAATCGTGATAACAAACGATGCAAATGCTGCTGCTATGGGTGAAATGGTTTACGGTGGTGCAAAAGGGATGAAAAATTTTGTAATGTTTACCCTTGGTACCGGGGTAGGCAGTGGAATTGTGGTAAATGGGAACCTGGTTTACGGGGCCGACGGCCTTGCCGGTGAAATCGGACATTCAGTAATAATTCCGGATGGAAGAATTTGCAGTTGCGGCTTTTCAGGGCATCTCGAAGCGTATTGCTCGGCGCCTGCAATGAAAAAAACCACACTTGAATTGCTTGCACAAAATACGGGTGATAAAAGCATTTTGGAAAATGTTCCACCAGGTGAAGTTGGCGGAAAAATGATTTATGAAGCAGCAAAAAAAGGCGATAAAATTGCCTTATCAGTATTCGAAAAAACAGGAGAATGGCTGGGAATGGGATTGGCAAATACAGTTTACCATCTAAACCCGGAAGCAATTTTTCTGTTTGGAGGTCCAACCGCTGCCGGCGATTATATTTTCAAACCAACCAAAGAAGCAATGGAAAAACATCTGCTGCCGGTTTTTAAAAATAAAATTAAAATCCTGCCTTCGAAACTTAAACCCGGAGATGCCGCAATTGTTGGCGCCAGCGCTTTAGTTTGGAAGGAAATAGAAAAATAAACAAATTAATTCTTCCCGAAATCCCCTGATAATATTAATTAATTGATTCTTGTGTTGAATATTTAAACAGTGCTGAAATTTTAAACATTTAGTATATGTGGCTGATATTTAACATCATAAATTATTTATCAATTTCACTTGTATAATATTTCAACAGTTTGATGTGCTTAACTTTCAGGCACTGACCGCCGTATTCCACTGATTTACTGTTTCTTTACTTGCTGTTTCATTTTTGGCACCCTATTTGGCTTGTATTATGCGAGCCGGTTATTCTACTAATAATCAACAGAATACAACAATGAAAAAAACATATTTAAAAATTACGATTATGAAAACTTTAATTTCCGCATTTTTCGTGTTATCGTTATTACTTTTCAACACAGCAGGTTTTTGTGTTGAAAATGATAACCAGCAAAGTAATCCAACTTTGCAAATAGTAAGTTCTCCTGAAATCTATGACCTTGTATCCAACTGGGTGGCCGGATATGGCAATTTGAATCCGGGTCAGAAAATTGAATTGCGATTACAATCTGAAGAAACCGTTATGGAAGAAGGAAATCTTTACCTGCTTGCAAATAACCATCCATCTTTGGCAAACCTAGAAACTGCCTGGAAACTGGTAATTGGACATGATTTGGTAGTTCCGGTTATTAACGCCAAAAATCCGCTTCTGGCAGAAATCAATGTTAAAGGATTTACTGCGGATGATTTTGCCCAGCTGATTTCTGAAAAATCCGATTGGTCGATGGTAATAAAAGGTGCATCAAATACACCTGTTAAAAGCTACATCGCCGATAATCAGAATGTAATTGTGAAAATTGCCGGATTTATCAAAATAGATGAAGAAGCAATTGCCGCAACAAAAATTTCGTCAGCCACAGAACTGATTTCTCTTGTTCAGCAAAATGTAAATGCAATTGGATTTTGCAATTTGACCGACGTTTTAAACCAGGGAAAAGATGGCTTTGTAAATCAAATCATCATTGCGCCGCTTGATAAAAACAAAAACGGAAGAATGGACAGTTTCGAAAAAATTTATGATAATCCAACGGCATTAACAAGGGGTGCATGGATTGGGAAATACCCAAGAGTTTTGTGTGGTGATATTTATGCGCTGGCAACCGAAAAACCAACAAATCAGGCGGCATTGGATTTTATGGCTTATGTAACAGAAAACGGGCAGGAATTGGTAAAAAACTCGGGATACAGTATTCTTTCCAGTGGCCAAAAAGCAGCAAATATGTTGGTACTTACGAACCCGGTACCATCTTCAAATACCAATAAAAAAGCACCGGCCATGTCAAATGGTTTTATCATATTAATTGGTTGTGCTGCCATCACAATTTTCTTAATTCTTCTTTTTGCATTTAAGCGTAACAAAAGTAACCTAATCGAAAGTGAAGATATTGAAATTACTCCGGCGCTGAATGAAAATTCGATAGTTGCGCCCCGGGGATTATATTACGACAAAACACATACCTGGGCATTTATGGAACAGGATGGTTTAGTAAAAATTGGGATTGACGATTTTTTAAAACATGTAACCGGCAATTTAACAAGTTTGAAAATGAAATCTCCCGGCGAAAAAGTGAGAAAAGGCCAGAAAATACTCACTGTAATCCGCGATGGCAAGCAACTTAATCTTTACTCTCCAGTCTCAGGTTATATCCGAAAACAAAATGAATCACTGTTAACTAATCCGGCCAAAATAAATACCATGCCGTACACCGATGGGTGGGTTTATCAGATTGAACCGGTAAACTGGGTAAGGGAAGTAAGTTTCATGTTTATGTTCGACAAGTACAAGGAATGGCTTCAGGATGAATTTGTCAGGCTGCGTGATTTCCTGGCATTATCGGCCAATTCAAACACAATGGTATATCAGCATGTGGTTCTGCAAGATGGGGGCGAACTTAAAGACAACGTACTTTCCGATTTGGGTCCTGAAGTATGGGAAGATTTTCAGACCCGCTTTATCGATACTTCAAAATAATTCAATTATCGAAACAGAAAAATTCAGAATTAAATAACAATAAACCTAAGTTAACAATTAAAAATTTACAGTTGTGAGTTTAAATCGACGAGACTTTTTTAAGACTATTGGTGTAACCGGCATGACCATAATTGGTGTTAATGCTGCCGGCGCCCCTAAGTCAGGTGATGTTGAAACGGAATTTTACGGGATTCTGTATGATTCATTTGCCTGTGTAGGATGCCAGTCGTGCGAAATGGCCTGCGCTGAAGCACATGGCTTGCCGGCGCCGGAAGATGAGATAAAATCAGGCGTTTTGCGAAAAACAAGTGAAAAACAACGTTGCGCAATTAACAGTTACACCACTTCGCAGGGAGATGTATTCGTACGCAAACAGTGCATGCACTGTAACGAACCTGCCTGCGCTGCAGCCTGTCTGACTCAGGCGATGTACAAAACCAGGGAAGGCCCTGTTATCTGGAGAGAGGATAAATGCATGGGTTGCCGTTACTGCATGATCTCGTGTCCTTTTGATATGCCTAAATTTGATTACAGTTCAACAAATCCCAAAATCCAGAAGTGCGACATGTGTTACGACCAGATAGTAAAAGGAGAGAAGCCAGTTTGTGTTGAAACCTGCGGAGTGGCTTTGTTTTACGGTACACGGCGTGAACTGATTACCGAAGCGCGCAAAAGAATTGTAGAAAATCCGGGTGTTTATGTTGACGAAATTTATGGTGAACATGTTGCCGGGGGAACAGAATATCTGTACCTGTCGCCTGTTCCACATAACGAAATCGGATTTAACACAACACTCCAAAATTCATCATACCCGGCATTAACAAAAGGATTCCTTTACAGCGTACCTTCGGTATTTGTATTGGTCCCCACACTGCTGCTTGGTATTCACGAGGCAACAAAAAGTAACAAATCAAAACAAATTAACGAAGAAGGTTATGAATAGTACAACATACCCAATTACAGCAGATAAAGAAAGTCCAGCAGGGTGGAAATTTTTTCTCAGCGAGTTAAAACCCCGCGGAAAATGGTTGACCCCTTTTAATGTCATATCAATCCCGATTATTATTGTTGGGCTAATTTTAATTGTTTACCGGTTTTGGAACGGACTTGGTTCAGTATCCAATATTAACCAAGAGATTCCATGGGGTTTATGGAAAGGATTTAACGTGGTTACCGGTGTTGCATTTGCCGGCGGAGCCTACGTTTTAACCTTTATTGTTTATATTCTGAAGGTTGACAAGTATCACTCCATCGTGAGGGTGACAGTATTGAATGGTTTCCTGGCGTATATGTTTTATGCCGGCGCCCTTGTGCTCGACCTGGGAAAACCATGGAATATTTTCAACCCGATTATAGG
>JBBIVS010000085.1:0-4402 GCA_037439605.1 Draconibacterium sp.
GGACGGTTGCAAAGAATACCTGGGAAAAAGGCCAGCAGTATGCTTACCGCGACAGGAAAGCGAAAAAAAGATCATTCCGTGCATTGTGGATTCAGCGTATCAACGCTGCTACCCGTTTGGAAGGAATGTCGTATTCACAATTCATGGGATTGTTAAAAAAGAACGCCATCGAAATTAACAGGAAAGTTTTAGCCGATTTGGCCATGAACCAACCTGCGGCGTTCAAAGCAATCGTTGACAAAGTAAAATAACAAAGCGAATTATTTTTTAAGGTGAAATAAATTACCCTGGTCCGTCAATTGACGGATCAGGGTTTTTTCATTTTGGGTGCAGCGATTTCCAAACCGCTGATTAATAATAACGCGGATCGAAAGCCGTGTCACCCACTACCAAACCGTTTTCATAATACCACCGTCAACTGCCAGACTTACGCCTGTAATGTAAGATGCTGCAGGGGAAAGCAAAAATGCACCGGCTTTGCCAAATTCGTCAATGGTTCCGTAACGGCCAACCGGAATTGTAGCCTCATTTTTCATTTTGATTTCTTCCACGGAAAGCCCTGTTTTTTCGGACATATTTTTATCGAGCGAGCGAATACGTTCGGTATCAATTCTTCCTGGCATTAAATTATTTACCCTGATATTTTCAGGTGCAAGTTCATTGGCAAGGCTTTTTACCAGGCTTGTAACTCCCGAACGAAAGACATTCGAAAGCAGCAACCGGTTAATAGGCTCTTTTACCGACATTGATGTTACAGTTAAGACAGAACCACCGCCACTCGAACGCATTCCGGGCAAAACTCCACGGATTAAACGTACCGCACTCATTAGTGTCAGGTTAAATGCTGATTCCCAATCATTATCAGAAAAATCATCGAAATTCCCGGGAGGCGGGCCACCTGCATTTACCACCAAACCGTCAATTTTTTCAAATGCTTTTTCAACTTCGTTAATCCAGTTTTGAATTGATTCGGCATTGGCGGCATCAAAAACCGAAGCGTGAATGGTTGCCCCGGTTTCCTTTCTCAATGTTTCCGCAGCTTTTTCAATTTCGGCTTTGGTACGGCTTGCAATACAAACAACTGCTCCGTTTTTTGCAAGTTCGCGGGCAATGCCAAATCCCAAACCTTTGCTGGACGCGGCTACCATGAATACCTTTCCTTCAATTTGTAAATCCATATTTCTTTAAATTTCAATTATCAAAAATCAAATTTCAAATAAACTCCAAAAAAAATCAATAAAATAAATCTTAAAAAAAACTGAGAAATCACTAATCATAAAAACTCAATTCTCCATTTTCTTTCTCCTCTCCTTTGGAGAGGCTGGGAGAGGCTTTACTCACCTCCTACGGAGGGGCTGGGGGAGGCTTTCAAAGCAACCAACGCAAACGATGCCAGCCAATGCGCGCCGGCATATTCGCCCGAATCCATTTTTTCGTAACTGTACCAAAAATGCTCAGTTCCCAAATCAATCATTTTTTGGTTATTCATCGCTTTCCCCAATTCAAACAGACACCAGGCACGACTGAAATTCAACCCGTCCAAATGGGCAAGTTTACCGTCGTTGCGGTCTGTAACTTCTGCAGGTTCCAGAAATTTGGCAGGATTCTTTTCAAAACCGGGCAAAAAATCTTTCAGCCATTTTCTGAACTCTTTTTCAGGCAGTACTTTCATCATCAGCGAGGCTTCCTGCAAACAGGGCGAAAGAAAATCAAATCCTCCGGGTTCCCACGTGAGCGGACAATCGCAATCATCAATAAAATACTTCCCGGCTTTTTCCTCGATTTTAGCTGCAAGTTTTGCATCGTATTTTTTGGCATAATCGTACACAAACGACATTCCGAAAGCAATATTGTTGTGTTCGCCAACCCGGATTGGGTAATTTAGTTTGTCGAGGAATTCGATGAATTTTGCAGAAAGCAATTCAACTAAAGGGCTAAGGTTTTTTTGCAAAGTGTCCGGCTTTGGAAAGTCCGTCTCCCGGAGGGCTTCATCGAGTTTTAAAAGCCACGCCCAGCCATAAGTGCGCTCGTAATCCTTGTTGTGCTGGTCGTTGAAATATTCAATTTCCCTTAAAATATTTTCTTTGGTGATGGTTTTATTTAGTTTGGCAATAATTTCTTTACGGTATTTAAAATCGGGAAATTCGTTTAAAATGGTTACCAAAGTCCAGTGCCCGTGAACCGACGAATGCCAGTCGAAACAACCATAGAATGCCGGGTGCAGCTCGCGGGGAGGAGCGAGGTAGCTATCGTCGCCCAAAACCCCGTTCAGTTTGTTGGGGTATTCCTGGTCGATGCATTCGAAAGCAAAATGGTAAAGGTATTCCGCTTTCTTTTCGTCAAGAGCAAGGCTGCTCTTTTCCTGTGCTTTCACTTTGTGAAACAGGAAAACAGATAGAGCGAGCAAAATAAATTTAATTTTCATCGGCGGTATTTATCGTTTAATCCAATGTTTTCAAGAATCAGCGGAATCACTTTTTGAATCCTTGCTTTCCGGGTTTCCAGTGTTTTTGCTTCCGAAATGTAACTGGTGTATTCCCGTTGTTTGCCCGGGGTGAAGCGTTTAAAGCAGCTTTCGAGCTCCTCATTTTCACTGAATGCCTGGATCAATTCTTCGGGAACAGTTACCGGTTGGTTTCTGTCGGGTTTCAATTCTTTTCCTTGTTTCTGATTTTCAATCGCTTCCTGCAGGTACATTAAAAGTAATGTATCGTTTATTTCATCTACCGATGAAAACCGCCATTGCCGCAACGCTTTGGTAACGCCCTCAGAAGCGTTTATCAAAACCCCGGCTTCATCCTTTAGAAACGAACCATTGTAAAACCAAAGCCCGACATACGATTTGAACGCGGCCATTCCAACCACATTCTTATTATTAATTGTGTAAACCGGAATTCCCCATTTTACCGTTTCCTTTAGCTCGGTGGAGTTGATTAATTCCTGCAAAACCAGTAAAATTTCCCTGCCTTCAGCAACATTTAAAATGTATTCATCAGCCGTTTTAGAACTTTTCATTTTTATAACCTTGAACTTTGAACTTTGAACTTTGAACCTGTCTGTGGGCAGGCAGGCTCTGAACTCTGAACTCTCAAACCTCCCTCAGTTTCCATTTTCCTTTTCTGAATAAATATAAAGCAATCAATGCCAGCGACGATTCGGCCATGACAATGGCAATACTCGCGCCGGTGAGCCCCCAGTCGAAAACAATTGCCAGCAGCCACGCCAGCGGAATTTCCAAAAGCCAGAAACAGATGAAATTAATTTTTGATGGTGTGATTGTGTCGCCACTGCCATTAAATCCCTGCATCATCACCATGCCCAGGGCATAAAACAAAAACCCGGCGCTGATGATTCTTAAGGCGAGTACTCCGTTTTCAACCACTTTGGCATCTTCTATAAACAGGCGTACCCATGTTTCGGGAAAAAAGAAGAGCAACAATCCCATCAATCCCATCAATGCCATATTTACATATCCGGTAACCCAAACTGCTTTTTCAGCCCGATCGGGTTTTTTGGCGCCTAAATTCTGTCCGACAAGAGTTGAAGCAGCGTTGCTCAATCCCCATGCAGGAAGTAACAAAAAGATGATAATCCTTATAGCAATGGTATATCCGGCAAGCGCTTCAGGGCCCGAAACAGCAATAATCCTTACCAGAAAAACCCAGCTTGAAGTGGCAATCAGGTTTTGCAGTATTCCTCCTCCCGAAATTTTTAGTATTTGCCACATTACTTCGAATTTTACCTTCATACAGTCAAGGTATAGCCGGATGCGGTGGTGTCCGGCAAAAAGCAGGTAAAACTGATACAAAACTGCCAAACCGCGGCCAATTGATGTTGCCACGGCTGCTCCCATAATTCCGAGTTCCGGAAACGGGCCAATTCCAAAAATCAATAACGGATCGAGAATAATGTTGATGATATTGGCAAACCACATCACGCGCATTGAAATGGCGGCGTCTCCCGAACTCCTGAAAACTGCGTTAATAATAAACAAGAGCATTATTACCACATTACTTCCAAACATTACAGCCGGATACAAATAATATTCTTCAGCCATTTTTTCGGTGGCGCCCATGATTTTCAAAAATTCTTTAGCGTAAATAATCCCGGGAACCGCAATAAACAATGAAATAAATAAACCCAGCAAAACTGCCTGAAAAGCCACCATGCCCGCTTCCTTGTTGTTTTTTTCGCCAATGCGCCTCGAAACCAGCGCCGTTGTTGCCATGCTCAGTCCCATCCCAACGGCATATACAATGGTCATCACCGACTCAGTCAGCCCAACAGTGGCAACAGCATCCGGGCCCAGTTTCGATACAAAGAAAATATCGACCACCGCAAAAACCGATTCCATGACCATTTCAAGTACCATTGGAACTGCCAGGATAAAAATGGCCTGTCC
>JBBIVS010000085.1:4412-10101 GCA_037439605.1 Draconibacterium sp.
GTGTCGGTAAAATCGCGTTCCGACCCGGCAATGGCTTCTTTGATGTCCTGCCAGATTTCTTTGTAATCGATATTTTTTAGTTTTGAAAAAGACAAAACAAGAAAATTTTTGTTTGTCATTTTTGATTTTATGAATTTGAAATAAGTGAATAATCAAAATTAAAACCTCTCGCCCCACCAGCGTTTCAACCGTTCCAGTATTTTTATTTCGGTTTGGTTGTTTTGTGGATGATACAACCTTTCTTTTTTGATTTTTTTTGGAAGAAAGTCCTGTCCCACAAAGTTGCCCTCGAATGCATGTGCATATTTGTAATCTTTCCCGTAACCGATTTCCTTCATCAATTTTGTTGGGGCGTTGCGAATGTGCAAAGGAACAGGCAGGTCGCCTGTACGTTGCACGAGCGAAATGGCTGCATCAATTGCTTCGTATGCCGAATTGCTTTTTGTCGAAGTGGCAAGGTAAATGGCACACTCCGACAGAATAATGCGCGCTTCGGGCATCCCGATTTTATGCACGGCATCGAATGTGCTTTGCGCCAAAAGCAGCGCGTTTGGGTTTGCCAGACCAATATCTTCAGCCGACAAAATCAGCAGTCGGCGTGCAATGAATTTAACATCTTCACCGCCTTCGAGCATCCTTGCCAGCCAGTAAACCGCTGCATCGGGGTCGCTGCCCCGAATACTTTTGATAAATGCCGAAATAATATCGTAATGCATTTCGCCCTGCTTATCGTAAATGGCAAGGTTATTCTGCAACCGGTCCAATACTTTTTTGTTGGTTATTTCGATGTTTTCGCTGTCTTCTGCCTGAACCACCAGTTCGATTACATTCAGCAATTTAC
Organism: Draconibacterium sp.; assembly: GCA_037439605.1. GTDB lineage: Bacteria > Bacteroidota > Bacteroidia > Bacteroidales > Prolixibacteraceae > Draconibacterium. The sequence goes on from JBBIVS010000085.1 coordinate 5,254, forward strand.
GGGCATCGCCGCCTGAAAAACGCAACATGGCTTCGTCTTCGGTAATTATAATTTTACGGTTTTTCAGTTCAATATCCTTGGAAAGCGCGGTGTCTATCAGCTTAAGTAATCCGTATCTGTCGAGCGGTTCGAGAATATAAACCTGGCAGCGCGAAAGGAGCGGGGAGATGACCTCAAACGAAGGATTTTCGGTGGTTGCGCCAATGAGCGTAATGGTCCCATCCTCAACCGCACCCAGGAGCGAATCCTGCTGCGATTTGCTGAACCGGTGAATTTCGTCGATAAACAGAATTGGATTGGGTTTGCTGAAAAACTGCTGTTTCCTGGCTTTGTCAATTACATCGCGGATATCTTTTACTCCTGAATTGATTGCGCTGAGCACATGAAACGGGCGGTTCAGCGTATTGGCAATAATTTTTGCCAGCGTGGTTTTTCCCACTCCGGGCGGCCCCCACAAAATTATCGACGAAATATTCCCCGATTCAATCATTTTCCGCAACACCGCGTTTTTGCCCACAATGTGTTCCTGCCCGATGTAATCATCAAGCGTTTTGGGTCGAAGTCGTTCTGCCAACGGTTGGTTGCTCATTAATTTGTTGGGAATAAAGGATGAATACTACAAAACAATTTTATTAATCCAATTCAATACTCTCTTTGGTAATTTGCTCAATGAAACTGTCGCCATTATTGAAATAACTAGTTGGATAAGGGTGAGTTTCAATTATAGGATATTTAATATTAATCTTAGAATACAATTTCAAATTATCAAAGATATTCTCACTAAACTGGTCTGAAACCAACAGTAAATCAATATCCGACCATTCATGTATTTTTCCTTTGGCTACAGAGCCAAAAATAAACACTTTATAAAAAGTCAATCCATTTAATTCACAATCCCTGACAAAGGATTTAGCTGTATTTATTGCAGTTTCTCTAGTAACCATGTCTTAAAATCATTTACAGAATCGATAATTTCCTTAGTAAACATCTCATTACAAATGTTATGCATCTTAGTCATGTAGTCCGGATACCTTCCTTCCAATTGAAATCTGTTCAGCAATAATAAAAATTCACTTTGTTCATCAGTCAATATGACAGGAGTTGCAGAAAGCAAAGTAATCAGGTTATGTGTTCTGGGCGGAACATTTTCAATGTTGTGTTTAATCCACAGCGACTTGCATAATTTTTCAATCACTAAATGAGAAAAAAATAGGGATTGTAAAAAATTCTTTCCATTAAACAGCGTATGAACAGCTTTCCAGTCGTCATTCGCCTGTTCAATCCAAAACTCAATATATTCCTCCTTATTTTTCATAAAAAATCAAAAATATATCATTTTAGGGACATATCATAGAAAGCTACAAGTTGCAAAAATATTTGATATTAATCTACTCCACCCTCAACCCCGTCACCAGCGTTTTCTTTTGCAGCGAAAACCAGGTTAATCCAAAAATCCAAAGGAATCCGTTTAGCAAAATCAATCCGGTAACCAATGCAACCGTGCTGAAAGACGCATCAGATCCTGCCGATAGAAAAGCGGGTAAAGCGGCAACTAGGGCAGCGGCAAAACCAATCAATACCCCGGCAAAAAGCAGAAGCAGATATTCACTGGTGATAATTCTGAAAATCGGGCGGGCACCAAATCCAACAGCCTGCATCAGTGCTATTTCGCGGCGGCGTTCCAAAAGTGTGCGGGCTAGAATAACTGCCAGACCGATTGTTCCAAGAATTAAACCCAGTGCTCCCAACGCAAGGAAAATGGAAAGATAAGTATTGGTTACCGAGTAAAATTCGACGAGACGTTGTGCTGTGGATTGCATTTCCCAGCCGTAATCGCGGAAAACCGATTGCAATTCTTCGGAAATGGCTTGCTGGTTTTCGGGTTTTCCATCTATCAGAAATACAGATGTTCCGCTGTGGGTAGGATAATTCTTCAGAAAGTTTTGGTTTGAGATAATCACATATCCCTGGAAAATGGAGGGTGTTGTTCCGGCTATCAGTTTTAACCGGAGTGTGTCGCCCAATTCATTCTGATACAACAGAATATCGCCTACTTTCATTCCCAAACCCCACTGAATCACGGTTTGGTCGGCAATGGCCGGAATGGTTCCGTCTTCAAATTGTCGATTTAATGCCAGCCACAAATCAGTTTCTCCGATTTCCTTCATTTTTGTAGCGAAAGTAAATCGGTCATGCAACATTTGCGGGTCAACTCCCAAAATGGCTGGTTGCGAAATTCTGTTGAGGTTGAGGCAACTGGCATCATCGCCTTCAACTTTGCTGAATTGAATTGCTGTAAAATCCTCAAAAATTCCTTCTTCAGTGCGTTTTTCAGGGCTATTCATATCGAACAGAACCGGCATTGTGGTTTCTGCAAAATAAAGGAAACCGCCTGTACCGCTGGTTTTATCCTGTGCATTGGCAAACAAATCGAGTTTATTGGAGCCTGTTGAAACAACCAAGAAAGTTCCCAGTGCAAAAAGTGTGACCACCGTAAGCGAACGACTTTTATTCCGGGTGAGGTTGAGCATGGCAAGTTGGCGAGCATTGATTGATTCCCGCTTTTTTGCCTCCACCCTGAACAGAATTATTCTGAAAGTGAGAAGCAGTCCGGTCAGTAATAATATCCCTGTAACAAAAAACATTGCCGGTTCTATCTGTTTTGCAAAAGCGACCTGGTAACTAAAAATGCCTAAGGCCATGGAAATCGAACTGTATGTAATTGCATTCAACAGTTGTTTTTTACCTGGTTTTTGGATAGATTGAATTTGTTTCTGCAGGTCGGCGGTGCGTTGCTTCGCGAACCGCTTAACCGAAATATAAATGGCAATTAGCGAAACCAGTACGCTGATAATCAGTCCCAATGTCAGAGTTGAAGGATGAATCTTTATCAGCAAAACGTCTGTTCTCACAATTTCAAACCACAGCGTATTCAGAATTTTAAACACAAGTGAAGTATAAAATACAGAAACCACCAGCCCCAAAAGTCCGCCTAAAAGTGCCACTACAAAACCTTCTTTCAGAAAAAATCCGCGTACCTGTTTTTGCTGAAATCCTAGTGCGCTGAAAAGACCAATCTGCGATGTTCGGGTTTCAAGGTTCAACCTGAATAGCAAAGAAGTTAGTACAATTGCAGCTATCAGAAGGAAAAAACTCAACCCGATAAACAGTCCGCTGAAATCGGTTCCGTTTTGCGCTGCCTGAACTCCCTGTTCACGGATGGGTGTGATGGCCATTCCCAAATCGGCTGGCACAATTTCCTGTGCGAAAATCCGGTTATATTTTTCTTCATTAAATGAATCAGCAGAAAAACGAACAGCCGTATAATTTCCAAACCGGTTCGACCACATTTTTAAAGCCGCATTTTTCGATACAAAAGCTTTTGGCGTTCCTTTATAGTCGTCCCAGTATTTCTCGTCTTTTTCGCGGATTGCATCCAAATCTATGGGTACGCCGGCTTCCCATTCGCGGCAATGCCCGGCATCCGAAAGTCCCGGCAGGTGCGGCGCCCGTGTTGGGTCAACCCATTTCGAATCCATCGGAATAACCTTTTTTACAATAAACTCAGTTTCCTTGTCGGTTAGCTGACGTAGCGGGCCTATTTCAAGGTATTTTAAAATGATTTTATCTCCGGGTTTTGCATTAAGGTCGTTGGCAGCCCAGCGGTTGAGTATGATTTCGTTTTCAGCGATATTTGGGTAGGTAACTGAGGAAACGAAGGAGTAAGGGATGGAAGAAGAATTGTGATTGGTGGGGATTGATTGAGATTGATTCTGGATTCTGGCTTCCGGATTCTGGCTTTTTCTTTCCAGCTTTGAACTTTGAACTTTGAACTTTGAACTTTCCTGTTTCCCTCCTTTGGAGAGTTTATCCCGAGTTGTCGGGAGGTTAGGGGAGGCTTCTATGCTGTTCACAAAATACGTCAGCATTGGCTCGGCTCCATCCAATTTTTGGAGTGTTTCGGCGATTTTATCTTCCAGAAAAACCCGTTCGGTGGAGATTTCAATTTCATTGGTTTTTTCGATGTGTTTTACCGACAATCCGGCATCGGCAGGAGTAAGACAGTTTTTAACCGATTCGGCCACCTTTCCGGTTTCAAGTTGAGTTGAAATGAGGATTTGATTTGCCTTCCCTTCAAACTCCATTAATCTGTTCAGTCGTTTTATTGAAACAAAAATATTGTAAGGGGCAGTTTGTGAATTTTTCAGATTAAAACGGCCAAGTTCATCTTTCTGAACTACTTTTTTGATGGTTGCCCGCAGAGAAACACTGGTTTCTTCAGCCGAAACAAACGGCGCATTTATGGGAATCAGACTTGCTTTTTTAATTCTCACCAATAAATTGTCGCCTTCTTTTATTTGTAAACGTTCAGCAAGATTTTGACTGATTACAATTTCATTATCCTGTATTTCAGAAAATAACGGGGTATTCGAAATCTCTTCAAAACCGGTGTCAATGCCAATAACCTGAACTTTATTTACCCGGTTAACACCCCCATCGGCAACAGCTATTCCTTCCAGAAGCAAAACTGAAGTAGCTTTTATTCCGGGATTATCGGCTTCAATTTCGGCTGCCATTTCCTGTCTGAAATAGCGTTCGGTAACTGAAACAAGATGGGTGGTTTCCCCTAATCTCGAAAACGTGGATTGTTTCAAACTATATTGTACCGAATCGCCGATGATGAGCGAACCGGTTAAAACGGTGGTACTCACAACAACCCCGAGTGCAACCAGCAGGTTTTGGCGGAAATAATGTAGGAAGGTTTTAATTACAAGTAAGCCCCCACCAACTCCCCCGAAAGGGTAGAGTTTTGAAGAATGCTTTTTGATATTAATTATTGATTTTGAA
>JBBIVS010000086.1:0-1213 GCA_037439605.1 Draconibacterium sp.
GCGCAGAATTTTCAGCCAACCGATGCATTAGCTTATCATCGAATTCAGGCAGGTACCGGCTCTACATTTCAAATTACCAGCAACGATGAATACGAAACTGCCAATGCGCTGATGGGCAGGTTATTCTATTCATTAAAAGATAAATATATGTTAACTGTCACCATGCGCCGCGATGGTTATTCTGCATTCGGACAGGAACATCCTTATGGTTATTTCCCCTCGGCAGCTTTGGGTTGGGTGTTTACTGATGAAGGATTTGCAAAAAACAACATCCTTACCTACGGAAAACTGCGTGTTTCGTACGGAAGCAACGGCAACAGAGCGATTGGCCGTTACGAGGCATTGTCGGATATGGCCACCGGTAAATATCCGTACCAAACCCTTACAGGGACAGTTTACGAAGGTACCCAATTATATGTAAACCGCATGGCAAACAAAGAGCTGAAATGGGAAGAAACAGAATCGTTAAACTTCGGGCTCGATTATGGTATTTTGAACGGATTGTTCGATGGGTCAATTGAGTTTTATACGGCCAGAACAATGGATGTACTCGTTGACCGCAGGTTGCCAGATATTCTTGGATTTGACAATGTGGCCTCGAACCTTGGACAGGTTAACAATTCGGGTCTTGAAATTGTGTTCAACGCAAGGGTCATGAAACGTGAAAACTTTAACTGGAATATCAATACCAACTTTACGCTGAACAGGAATGAAATTGTTCATTTGTACGGCGATATGGTGGATGTAAAAGATGCACAGGGGAAAGTAATCGGACAAAAAGAGGGCGATGATTATACCAACGGATGGTTTATCGGCAAGGCAATAGATGTGATTTGGCAGCCCAAAATCCTGGGAGTTTGGCAGATTGGCGAAGAAGACCAGGCCAAAAGGTATGGCCAGTTCCCCGGTGATTTTAAACTTCAGGATGTTAACGACGATGGTAAAATAAACGACCTCGACAAACAATATCTTGGTTACCGCACTCCCCGTTTCCGCTGGAATATGCGCCAGGAATTCAATATTTATAAAAACTTTGACGTTTCCTTTATGATTTATTCTTACTGGGGGCACCAGGGAACCATGAACTCTGCCAAAAACCGAGACGGAGGTTTTCCTGAAAGGGTGAATTCGTACAAAATCCCATTCTGGACGCCTGAAACACCGCACAACAATTATGCGCGTATTTACTCGGCCGAAGGCGGAGCTGTTTTCG
>JBBIVS010000086.1:1235-10074 GCA_037439605.1 Draconibacterium sp.
ATCGTTCCTTTATCAGGCTCGACAATATTTCTTTGGCTTATACAGTGCCTAACTCGCTGCTAAGCAAAGCACACATTGCTAACCTGAAAATTTTTGCCACAGCACGCAATGTGGGTTGGTGGGCACCTGAATGGAACTTCTGGGATCCGGAAAACAGTGGCCCGAATCCACGCATTTTCACGCTCGGAGTTAATTTAACGCTTTAATTTTGTAAAAAGATGAATGATATGAAAACGATAAGATTTAATACAAAAATAGTTCTGTTGCTTTTTGTTTCCCTGATATTAGGAACAACAGGATGCAATGACGAATACCTGGAACCGAAACCGCTCTCTTTCTTTGCTCCGGAGAATGCTTTGGTAGATGCAAAAGGGATGTATGCCGCATTAACCGCCTGTGAACGTAATATGCGCTGGGAATTTTACAACGATAGCCCCCCTATTCTTACAGAACTCGTTTTTTCTGAAGTTTGCATTGAAGGGACCACCGATAAACCAGGTCCTGCACAAAATATGAATATTCAGATTACGCCAACTTCACAACTTAACCACATTGATTTCAACAAAATTGGCTGGTACTGGTACGAAGGTTTTAAAGGAATTAAATATGCCAATGTGGTAATCGATCGCATTGACGATGCCACTTATAAAGATCAGGCAGAGCGAAATGCAGTTCTTGGTTCAGCCTATTTTCACAGGGCTTTCCGTTATTACCGTTTAACACAGCAGTTTGGCGATGTTCCTTTTATCGGTCGTGAAATTATAGCGCCAAAACTCGACTTTTATTCCACAGACAGGGAAACCATTCTGCGGAAAATGCAGAAGGACATGGAGTTTGCCGCACAATGGTGCACCGATAATGTTGATCGCGGCCGTGTTACAAAAGGAGCTGCTGCTCATTTGCTGACCAAAATCAACCTTGCGCTTGGCGAATTCGATAAAGCCATCGCATCTGCTTCATCAGTGATTGATGGTGGCGTTTACAGTTTGATGAAAGCGCCTTTTGGACAGGTTCCAAAAGAAGATGGCGACTTTTTAACCAAACAGGGAATTGTGCGCGATGACGTGGTTGCCAGACTGCACTGGTGGCAAAACAAGGCAATTGCGGCCAACAAGGAAGTGTTGTTTATGGTTTTGTCGCGCGAAGATCTGGTTGATTCGCGCACCGACCTGCAAATTATGCGTCAGGCAGTACCTTTCTGGGGAGTTTCAAATGCCAACATGCTTTACACCCCCGATGGTTTTGCTCCCGGCACTTCGGATCTCGCAAACCAGGAATATAAAATGGTGGAAACTTTTGGCCGCGGAATCGGTCGTGCAAGGGGAACATCGTACCATACCAAAAAGATTTGGGATGATCCGAATGATCTCCGCCACAAAAAAGGCAACTGGATGAATATGGAGGATTTGGTTTATAACCATCCGAACCTTAAAGGGAAAAGCGCCTTCTATGGAAAACCTTTACAACTATACCGTGCAAACGGACAGATTGCAACTACCGATACTATCCGCAACTGGTTTGGGTGGCCGCACTATAAAATATATAATCCCGATCCGCGAAGGATTCAGCCGCAGGGTGGTTCATATGACTGGTATGTATTCCGTTTGGCTGAAACATATCTGCTTCGTGCCGAAGCATATTGGTGGAAAAACGAAACAGCGTTGGCCATGGCCGATGTAAATGCAGTACGCACAAGGGCTGGTGCTGCTCCATATACCGATGCTTCAAAATTCGATATCGGTACCATTCTCGATGAACGTGCAAGGGAACTTTACTGGGAAGAACCCCGAAAAACTGAATTAAGCCGCATTGCTTTCCTTTTTGCCAAATTTCCGAATAAGTCGTACAAAGGAAAATCATATTCAAAAGCCAATTTTGGCACCAGTAATTTCTTCTTTGACAGGATTATGGAAAAAACCGATTTTTATAATAAAGGCGTAAAAGCCAACAACGGTCAGGAATATACCATGAGCCCTTACCATGTTTTATGGCCGGTACCTCAGGCTGCCATCAGCTCGAATACACAGGGGCAATTAAATCAGAATTACGGATATGATGGATATGGAAACAACAAACCACCGCTTACAACCATTCCTCCGGAAGATGATTTATAACAGAGTCAAACAGAAATAAGTTTTTTTAGTTAGATAAGAATTGTAAGCGTCACCCGGAAGCGGGTGGCGCTTTTTTGCCCATCCTGGAAAAGGTAAAACAGACTTCGCTGCCCGACATCTGCTATTGTGTACCACAAATAATATTTGCAAGCGTAAGAAAATTAGAAATAAGGAATGAGAAAGTGTTTAAAACACATGTCTTAATTTTCAGCTAAGATTAACATTCTGAAAATAAGGCTTTCCTCTTTCCTAAAAACAACCTTGTTTTTTTGTTCACAACATTAGTGGAAAGGTCAATACAGGAACTAACCTTTTTTACCTTATTAAAGAAAAAGGGTGTTTCATATCCGGTTTCCTTTGTTTCTTAGCTTATCCAAACAATATTGAATGGTATTTGCTCACAGAATGAGTAGTAAAGCCAATTCAATTTCGAAAATGACCAATTACCAATGGGTAATTGGTGTACTTCTGTTTTATATTCCACAACCATTGTTTTTTTTCGACCGTGTTATTCTGGGAATACTTGCGCCTTACATTACCAACGAAATTGGCTGGAGCGAGCAGGAATACGGATATCAATTTCCCTTTGTAATCGCGGCATTTGACTATCTGGCCGGACTGCTGGTCATTCATCTTATTTCACCAAAAATGAAACCTGTTTCAATAAAATCTGAATAAATTTATTGCAAGAACTCAAGAGAAAGAATTTTAAAATCAATCAACCACGAGAAACCCGACAGGATTCCATTTGATTTGGCGTGCTCAACCTGGACTGGGATAGCAAACACGGCTTATCAGAATTTGAGAAAATATCTGGGATTAAATTCGGCAGGGCCGGTTTGGTCTGATGTTATCCGGCAAATTATAATTCCCTCGGAAGAAATATTAACCAAACTGAAAATGGATATCCGCGGAGTTTTTCCGTTAACCAGCCACAATTGGGATGTGTATTCGAAACTGAAAGATGTTGGCGATTATTTTGAGTATTTCGACGAGTGGGGCTTACACATCATTTCCCTAAAAGCGGGCACTGGTTTTCGCTTGTTAAACATCCGATGAATGCCGTTGATTTTGAAAGTGAAGTAGTAATAGTAAACTACCTGTGGCCTGGCGCCGGAAATAAACACCGATTTGCCGGGATGCGCGAAAAAGCGGTTCAGTTCCGTAATCAGGATAAAATTGTGATGACAAAAGGCTTGTGTGCCGGTTTGTACGAAATGCACCAGCGGGTGCGGAGGATGGAAAATGCCATGCTCGACCCGTTTTTATTCCCGGTAAATTCAGACAAACTAATCGGGAAACTGGCCGATTTGAAGATTGAATTCTGGGACAGCCTGCTTGATGAAATTGGCGATGTGGTCGATATTGTTGGCGAAGGCGACGATTACGGAACAAAGCAATCGCAGTTAATTTCACCCGACCTGTTTCGCGAATATTACAAACCGCATTTTGCCAGGGTGTTGAAATTCATCAAAGAAAAAGCGCAGAAAGTAAAAATCCTGTTTCACTCCTGTGGAAATGTGCGCCCGATTATTCCAGATTTAATTGAAATAGGAGCTGACCTTTTGAACCCGGTTCATATTACGGGCACTGGAATGGAGCCCCGTCAGCTAAGAAAAGATTTTGGGAAAGACATTGTTTTCTGGGGCAGCGGAGTTGATACACAGCATATTCTTCCAAATGGCACTCCTGAACAGGTACGGGAAGATGTAAAACGGAACATTGAAGCGCTGGCGCCCGGGGGTGGTTTTGTTTTCGCCTCAGTTCACAACATCCAGGCAGAAGTGCCGCCACAGAATATTATGGCTATGATTGAAGCATTAAGAGAAAATGGATAAAACAACGCAACATAAATAATAAAATAATGCGAATCTAGGGTTAAAATAAATGTTGAATAAAAATGCCGAAGGCATGACAGGATTATAGAAAAATTGGATTCAAAATGGCCGGAAATGCCGAAGGTATGGCATAATTATATCACCCTGCCTACCGGCAGGCAGGCAATTCGTGGTTTTAATTCTTTTTCTTATCTATTTTCTACAATCATAACAACCCTTCGGTTTTTAAAATACAACTCCTTATTCGAATAAATAATGAAATGAGCTCGAATCAATATAACGAATTTTCCCTTTAAATTGGGATTGCAAAGACACATTGAAATAATGTATTAATTAAGAAATTTATAGAAACCAAAATTAATAATCAATACGATGAAAAACCAAAACAACACCCGCCGCGACTTTATGAAAAAGTCAACAGCATTCACAGCTGGAGCCATCCTTATTCCCACAATTGTTCCCTCAACCGTATTTGGGAAAACAGCGCCCAGTAATCAGATTAATGTCGGAATGATTGCAACCGGTCGCCAGGCTGTGCATGCCAATCTGAGAAACGGTTTTTTGAAACTGGATAATTGTCGGGTAATTGCCATCAACGATGTCGATTCATGGCGGATGGCAAACGCAGAAAAAATAATTAATGACACTTATTCAAATGCAGGGAAAACTTATTCCGGCGTTAAAAAGTACGATGATTACCGCGAAGTAATTGCCAATAAAGATGTGGATGCGGTAATGGTTTCCACACCCGACCACTGGCATGCCCCGGCAACCATTACTGCAGCGCTGGCCGGAAAACATGTTTCGATGGAAAAAGCTTTCACCCTCGCACCAGCCTGGGGAAAAGCAGTGGTTGAAGCCGTTAAGGCGAAAGGTGTCACCGGACGGCTTGACAGCGAGTTTCGTTCAATCCGTGAAATGAACCGCGCGGTTGAACTGGTGCACAATAAAGTAATTGGCGATTTGGTAGAGGTGAAGTTGGTGTTCCCGGCGAGTTGAATGGCAGTGCGCTTGGTCCGCAACCCACCATGCCCGTTCCAAAAGAACTGAATTACGATATGTGGCTCGGGCCCGCTTTCCCGGCGCCATACACCATGCAGCGCGTACACGAACCCGGAACCATCGATTCGCGTCCGGGCTGGCTGCGCATATCGGATTATTGCAACGGAATGATTACCAACTGGGGCGCACACCTGAATGATATCGCACTCTGGGGAATGAAAAAAGAATACGAAAATCCGGTGACCATTGAAGGAAACGGAACTTTCGATAAAGGAATCTGGCACACGATCAATGCTTTCAACGTGGATTATACTTTTGCGGATGGAATGAAACTGAAATACAAAATAGATGTTCCGTTTGTGAAATTCATCGGAAAAGACGGTTGGGTTCGGGTTGAATATCCCGATAAATTAACTGCAGGCAAAGATTCCATTTTGAAATTTGAACCCGGGAAAAATGATGTTTCATATAAAGATACTTTAACCGATAAAGCCGATTTTCAAAGAGGAATTGAAACCGGTAAACCAACACTCGAACCGCTTGAAGTTGGATACAATGTTTACCTTTTAACCATGATGGGGCTAATTTCCATTACATTGGGCTCTAAACTGACATGGGACCAGAAAGCCGGTCAATTTGTAAACGACAATGCGGCAAATGCAATGCTTACCCATCCGTTCCGGGAAAAATGGATTGATAAGGATGTGGTTGACTGGATGAATAAATTTCAGGAGTTTGATTTAAAATAAGATGAAAATGAAAACTTTAATTTTAGTCGCACTTGTCAGTTTATTTTTTGGATGTTCAACTTCCGAAAAAAAGGAACTTAACAACGTTTTCTACGCTTTTAACAATTCAATGCGTTTACCAAATGCACCGGTTGGAATGGAAGCTCAGGCTGAATTGATTAAAAGGCTTGGTTTTGATGGGTTTTCAGGCCATACCAACGACGACTATTTTTCACGAAGGGCAGCGCTCGATAAAGCCGGACTTAAAATGCCCGAAATCTATTGGGGAATCGACATGGACAGCACAGGGAAAATTACTTACAAAGAGGGTTTGAAGGAAATCATACAGGATTCAAAGGATCGCGATTTATTAGTGACGGTTTTTACGAATGCAAAATACTTTGTTGACAAAAAAGAAGAAGGCGACCTGCTTCTTTCGAAGGGGTTGGGTCAACTGGCTGATTTTGAGGCCTCTTGCGAGGCCAGAATCGCAGTTTATCCGCATGTTGGCAATTATTGCGAAACAATCGATCATTCGGTTCGTGTGGCAAAGTTGACAAACCGACCCAATGTCGGGGCCATTTTTAACACCTGTCATTTGCTGAAAGTAGAGGGGGAAGAAGGATGGGAGCAAAAAATGTTTGATACATTGCCTTATTTGTATATGTTCTCGATTAACGGCGCTGATTCGGGCAATACAAAAGAGATGAATTGGGACAGGCTGATCCAGCCGCTGGGAGAAGGCACTTTTGATACTTACAAACTGGTGTAACTTGTCAAAGACAATGGTTACACCGGGCTTTTTGGTCTTCAGTGCTATATGATATTAAACAAGATTGCGAAGTGGCATTGACAAAATCAATAAACACATGGAACGCTTATAAAAGTCGTTATGCAAATGAAAAATAATTTAAATTTGTGCACCTGTTTGGAAAATCTTAAAATTTGTATAAAAATGAAAAAGTTATCTTTTCTTGTTCTTTCAGCATCAATAATTTTGGCTGCATGTACCGGTGGCGGTCAAAAGGCAAAACCAACCGGTGAAACCAAAACCATGTTTACAGGAGCAAAAGGCGAAGTAAAAATTATGACCCTCGATCCGGGGCATTTTCATGCAGCACTGGTTCAAAAATCGATGTACGAACAGGTTGACCCGGTTGTGTATGTTTACGCACCCGAAGGGCCAGATGTGGAAGGCCATCTTAAGCTGATCAACAATTACAATACTAGGGCAGAACAACCAACTGCATGGGACGAAAAAGTTTATCTTGGCCCCGATTACTTTGAAAAAATGCTGGCCGAAAAACCCGGAAATGTTATGGTAACTGCCGGGAACAACGCCATTAAAACTGATTACATCCTGAAAACCATTGAAGCCGGGGTGAATGTGCTGGCCGATAAACCCATGGTTATCACTCCCGAAGAGTTTCCCAAACTCGAACAGGCATTTCAGGTGGCTGCCGATAAAGGCGTTCTTTTATATGATATCATGACCGAACGCCATGAAATAACAACTATCCTTCAGCGCGAACTGTCGAAAATTCAAAACGTTTTTGGCACACTGCAAACCGGAACACCCGAAGAACCTGCTATTACAAAGGAAAGTGTGCATCATTTTTTTAAATATGTGTCAGGAAATCCCTTAAAACGGCCGGCCTGGTTTTTTGATACAAAACAGCAGGGTGAAGGAATTGTGGATGTAAATACCCACCTGGTTGACCTCATCCAATGGGAAGCTTTTCCTGAGGTTATCCTTTCGAAATCGGATGTTGAAATTATTTCAGCCCGTCGCTGGACAACAGACCTCACTCCGGAAATGTTTAGTAAAGTTACACAGTTGAATGAATATCCTGAATACCTGAGAAAAGATGTGGTTGACGGTGTTTTGAAAGTTTACAGCAACGGCGAAATTAACTACAAACTGAAAGGGATTCATGCAAAAGCTTCGGTAATCTGGAATTTTCAAGCTCCCGAACGTGCAGGCGACACCCATTATTCAATTATGCGTGGCACAAACTGCAACCTGGTAATCAGGCAAGGCGCCGAACAGGGCTACAAACCTACGCTGTATATCGAAGCCATTGCGGGCAGCGATGAAGCGCTTGAAACCAATCTTATAAAGGCAGTCAACGAAGAATTGCAGGCAACTTACCCTGGTATTAAACTGGCAAAACAATCGGATAAAGTTTGGGTTGTTGAAATTCCGGAATCTTATAAAGTAGGTCATGAAGCACATTTTGGTCAGGTTGCCGAAAAATACCTGCAGTACCTAATCGATGGGAAATTACCCGATTGGGAAGTTCCGAATATGATTGTGAAATATTACACAACCACCGAAGGGTTGAAGGCGGCTTTGAAATAACCAGCCTGCTTGGAAAAATTTTTAAAAGCCAGAATAAGAAATAAGGAATAAGAAATCAGAAAATTAAACAAAGTTTTCAAAGACTTTCTCATTTCTTATTTCTTATTCGATATTTTCGATTTCCCTTCTTCAATTTCTAATTTTTAATTGGTCATCTCCCCACCCTTTTCCTGTATTGCCGCGGCGACATACCCATTTTCTTTTTAAAATCCTTGGTGAAATAATACGGATCGATGTACCCAAGTTTAAACGAAATTTCCTTTACTTTTATTCGTGTGTAATCAAGAAATTCGCAGGCTTTCACAATTTTAAGATGCGAAAAATAACTCAGTGGTGAATAATTGGTCTCCTTTTTAAAGAGTGTGGTAAAGTAAGTTGGCGAGTATCCCGCTTCTTTTGAAATCTGGTTTAACGATAGTTTCAGGTTCAGGTTTTTATTCATGTAGTCGATTGCATGTCTGATAACCGGGTTCGATTCATCGGCCAAATCATCGCTGGTTTTGTTGGCATAAATAAAGGTGGCCAGCAAATGTCCGAAACAAAAATTCACATATTCAAGGTTTTCATCATGAAATCCCCTTGAAAGGTTATTAAAAATCTCATCGAAAAGCATTTCACGATTGGCAACGAGGTTATTTACCGATGGAATCAGGTTCCGAACCACCGAAAACTCCTTCTCCAGCAAAACCGAACTTTTTCCGTTAAAGTGAATTATAAAAAGTTTTGAGTTCTCGCTAATTACAGAGTAATATTTAAAAACTTCGCCTTTGGGAATAATAAAAAACTGGTCGCCCG
>JBBIVS010000087.1:0-10060 GCA_037439605.1 Draconibacterium sp.
GCCGACGAAATATTTGGCGGCTATCTCTATTTTCACAAAGCACCAAATGCAGAAGAGTTCCATAAAGAGTGCGTCCGGAAAATAAGCAGGCTCAACCTTTACGATTGTCTCCGCGCCAATAAAACCCTTGCTGCATGGGGAGTTGAAGGACGGGTTCCGTTCCTCGACAAGGAATTTTTAGATGTTGCCATGCGTTTTAATCCTGAAGAAAAAATGGCAAAAAACGGACGGATGGAAAAATGGCCGTTACGCAAAGCTTTTGAGGGCCAAATTCCTGCAAGTATAGCCTGGCGGCAAAAAGAGCAGTTCTCTGACGGTGTTGGCTACGACTGGATTGATACATTGAAAAAAGTGGCCAACGTTTTGGTTTCGGATGAAATGATGAAAAATGCCAAATACCGTTTCCCAATCAACACTCCGATGAGCAAAGAGGAGTATAACTACCGGAGCATTTTCAGCGAACATTTTCCATCAGACGAAGCTGCGAAATGCGTACCCTCGGTGCCTTCAATTGCATGTAGCACCGCTGAAGCGCTGGCGTGGGACGCTTCATTTCAGAACAATGCCGACCCATCGGGAAGAGCTGTTAAAACAGTTCATTTACAAGGGATTGATATAGAAACAAAGTAACGAACAATTATTTTCTACTCCATTTGCCCTGAAAGTTAACAAGTTAATTTTCAGGGTAACTTATCTTTAACTATTCCCGCTTCAAATTTATTAATGCACTTTTGGGCTTCAATATGGCCTATTTCAACCAATTCTTCCGCCCTGTAAAAATCATAAGTTCCGCAGGTATCGCGCGAAATATTGACAAGAATATCGGGTGGATTTTTTTCGATAGCAAGCTGAACCAATTGTAATGAAGCTGATACAATTGTTTTATCAATTAAAGTAAAATAGCCAATTTTTTCTTTTTTGGGTTTTGGACTGATGATATTTAACTGTTCATAAAATTCGTTGAGCTTTTTCAGGTAAACCGATTTTTTCTCCTTCTCTTCCTTTTTTGAAATGTTGAGTTTTACAGGAGGCACATTTGCATTTACATAAACCGCAACGAGCAAATCACCTTTGTTTCGTTTTACATTGCTGATTGGTAAATTATTCACAACTCCACCGTCAACTACTACCGAGCCATCTTTAAAAACAGGAGTGATTACTATTGGAATTGCAATTGAAGCACGGATGGCTTCATATAAACTCCCCGTCCGGTAAACGATTTCCCTGTGGTTTTCAATATCGGCGGCTGTTGCAGAATAGTCAATATTTAGTTCTTCGATATTTGTATCGGGTACAAATTCCCTGATTGCCTTTAGTACTTTGTCGCCTTTAACTATTCCATCGGCGCTGAAAGTAAAATCAACCAGACTAAACACTTTCTTTTTATCAAGTGAGCACATCCATTTTTTATATTCTTCCAGTTTCCCGGCGGCGTACATTCCCCCAACCAACGCCCCCATTGAAGTTCCAGCAATTGATGCGATTTCATATCCACGCTTTTCCAATTCTTCAATTACGCCGATATGTGCAATTCCGCGGGCTCCACCGCCGGAGAGTACCAAAGCAATTTTTCTTTTCATTTCTGTTAAAATACAAGCCGTGATTATTCCATCACAAAATTTCAAAAAAAAAGAGGAATCAAAAAATTGATTCCCCTTAAATTTTTTAAAAATATTGTTACGCCTGTGCTGTCGGACCTCCAAAACTCATTGGTGGTAACAACTGGTCTGAACCAGGTTTTACATTTTTGATTGGCCCGTTCACAGTTTCGTACTTCTTAATATTATCCTGTAAGGCAAACAACAATCGTTTGGCATGTTCAGGTGTAAGGATAATGCGCGATTTTACATTCGCTTTGGGAATTCCCGGCATTATCCGCACAAAATCGACCACAAACTCTGAACTTGAATGAGTTATAACTGCCAGGTTTGAATAAATTCCCTGGGCAATCTCTTCGCTGAGTTCAATATTCAGTTGTTGTGGCTTCAGATTCATATCATCCATGACCAATAATTTTATGCAATTAATCTTTACTATCAACCAATTGATCGTATTCCGATTTTGAACCAACCACAAGGTTTTTATACTCTTTTAATCCTGTACCAGCCGGAATTAAATGACCACAAATTACGTTCTCCTTCAGACCATCCAGATAATCGGTTTTACCGTTAATTGCCGCTTCGTTCAGAACTTTTGTAGTTTCCTGGAACGAGGCTGCCGACAACCAACTGCGTGTTTGCAGCGCTGCCCGGGTAATTCCCTGTAAAACCTGGCTCGAAGTTGCGGGGATTGCATCCCTTGCATCAATCAGTTTTTTATCTTTCCTTCTTAACTGAGAGTTTTCGTCCCTCAGTTTACGGGCCGAAATAATCTGACCGGCTTTAATACCTTCTGCATCACCCGGTTCGATTACAACTTTTTTGTTGTAAATCCAGTCGTTTTCAGAGAAGAATTCGTTTTTATCGACCACCTGTTTTTCCAGGAAACGGGTATCGCCCGGATCCTCAATCTCCACCTTGCGCATCATCTGGCGAATAATGATTTCATAATGTTTATCATTAATCTTAACACCCTGCATCCGGTAAACATCCTGAACTTCATTCAAAATGTATTCCTGAACTGCGGTCGGCCCTTTTATTGCCAGAATATCAGACGGTGTAATTGCTCCGTCGGAAAGCGGTGTTCCCGCCCTGATATAGTCGTTTTCCTGAACAAGTATCTGTTTTGACAGTGGAACCATGTATTTTTTTACCTCCCCCGATTTGGTTGTTACAACAATTTCGCGGTTACCCCTTTTTATTTTACCCATTGAAATTTCTCCATCGATTTCGGAAACCACCGCCGGATTTGATGGGTTACGGGCTTCAAAGAGTTCGGTTACACGCGGCAAACCGCCTGTGATGTCGCCTGCTTTACCAGCGGCACGCGGTATTTTCACCAACACCATGCCGGCTTTCACTTTTTGTTTGTTTTCTACGGAAATATGTCCACCTACAGGCAGGTTATATGAACGGATTGCCATACCTTCCTTATCAATAACCTTTAAAGTGGGATTTTTGGTTTTATCTCTCGATTCGATGATTACCCTTTCACTGTAACCGGTTTGTTCATCCGATTCTTCGCGGAAAGTAACACCATCAATCAAATTTTCGAATTCAACAGTTCCATCAAACTCAGTGATAATTACCCCGTTAAACGGGTCCCATTCACAAATCAGTTTTCCTTTACGAACCTCCTGTCCATTTCTCACATACAATTTCGAACCGTAAGGAATCGGGTGGGTTGAAAGCGGGATATTTGTATTTTTATCGATAATCTTTAATTCAGCCAACCGGCTTACAACAATATCAATTTCCTCATTTTCCTCTGTTTTGAATTTAACAGCACGGAGTTCTTCGATTTCAACGTAACCATCGTATCTTGATTCGACAGTTGACTGTGCGGATATGTTACCAGCGATACCTCCCACGTGGAATGTGCGCAGTGTAAGCTGTGTTCCGGGTTCTCCAATCGATTGGGCTGCAATTACACCTGTTGCCTCACCTTTTTGAACTTTCTGTCCTGTTGCAAGGTTTCTTCCGTAACATTTGGCACAAATACCCACTTTCGATTCGCAGGTAAGTACCGAACGGATTTCAACACTTTCAATCGGGGAATTTTCAATAACCGTTGCAATTTCCTCAGTCAGTTCTTCGCCTGAAGCAACAACTAACTCACCGCTAAGTGGGTGAAAAATATCGTGAACCGAAGTACGGCCAACAATTCTTTCGAACAGAGAAGCAACAATTTCCTCGTTGTTTTTTATGGTTGTTGCCACTAAACCACGCAAAGTTCCGCAGTCGTCCTCAGAAATGATAACATCCTGGGCAACATCAACCAACCGACGTGTAAGGTATCCGGCATCGGCAGTTTTTAAAGCTGTATCGGCCAAACCTTTTCGCGCACCGTGGGTTGAAATGAAGTATTCGAGTACCGACAGCCCTTCCTTAAAGTTGGCAAGAATCGGGTTTTCAATAATTTGTGATCCTGTAGAACCTGATTTTTGAGGTTTTGCCATCAAACCTCTCATACCGCTCAACTGGCGAATCTGTTCTTTCGAACCACGTGCGCCTGAATCGAGCATCATGTAAATGGAGTTAAATCCCTGTTTATCGGAACTTAACGTTTGCATTACCGAATTGGTAAGTTTCGAGTTGGCGTGTGTCCAAATATCAATTACCTGGTTGTACCTTTCGTTGTTGGTAATAAATCCCATGTTGTAGTTGTTCATTACCTCTTCAACTTCTGAATAACCATCGGCAACAATTTTTTGCTTTGAATCAGGGATAATCACGTCGTCAAGATTGAATGACAATCCGCCACGGTATGCCATATCGTAACCAAGATCCTTGATATCATCGAGGAAAGCAACGGTTGTTGCATTACCACTGCGAATAAATACATCGGTTATAATAGTTCTTAACGATTTCTTAGTCAGCAACTGGTTGATGTAACCGGCCTGCCGTGGAACTTTCTCGTTGAATAATACCCGGCCAACTGTTGTTTCGATGATGAGTTTGAAATATTTTCCATTTTCATCCACATCTTCCACTTTCACTTTGATAATTGCGTGAAGATCGATTACTTTTTCTGAATAAGCGATAATAACCTCTTCAGGAGAATAGAAAATCATACCTTCTCCACGGGCGCCTTTTCTGGCTTTGGTCATGTAATATAAACCAAGAACCATGTCCTGCGATGGAACCTGAATCGGGGCGCCGTTTGCCGGGTTTAGCAGGTTGTGTGAAGCAAGCATTAAAAGCTGTGCTTCCAAAATTGCTGCATTTCCGAGCGGAAGATGAACGGCCATCTGGTCACCGTCGAAGTCGGCGTTAAAACCTGTACAAACCAACGGGTGAAGCTGAATTGCTTTTCCTTCGATTAACACAGGCTGAAAAGCCTGAATTGACAAACGGTGCAAAGTGGGCGCACGGTTTAGCAAAACCGGGTGTCCTTTTAATACGTTTTCTAAAATTTCCCATACAACGGGATCTTTGCGATCAACTATTTTCTTTGCCGATTTTACTGTTTTTACAATTCCACGTTCAATTAACTTCCGTATAACAAAAGGTTTGTAAAGTTCGGCAGCCATATCTTTTGGAATTCCACATTCGTGGATTTTCAGTTTCGGGCCAACAACAATTACTGAACGGGCTGAATAATCAACACGTTTTCCAAGCAGGTTCTGACGGAAACGTCCCTGTTTCCCTTTCAAACTGTCAGAAAGTGATTTCAGCGCCCTGTTGTTTTCGGTTTTTACAGCATTCGATTTTCTTGAATTGTCGAATAAGGAATCAACTGCTTCCTGCAACATTCGTTTTTCGTTGCGAAGAATCACCTCGGGAGCTTTAATTTCGATTAACCTTTTTAATCGGTTATTCCTGATAATTACCCTTCGGTAAAGATCATTTAAATCGGAAGTGGCAAACCGCCCGCCATCAAGCGGCACCAACGGGCGCAAATCGGGTGGAATTACCGGAACAACGCGGACAATCATCCATTCAGGACGATTGATATTTTTACTTGCCCTGAAAGCTTCAACAACCTGCAGCCTCTTCAAGGCTTCATTTTTCCGCTGCTGAGAAGTTTCAGTATTTGCTTTATGACGCAATGTATATGATAAATCATCGAGGTCGAGTTTGCTCAAAATCTGGAACAACGCTTCAGCACCCATTTTAGCGATAAACTTATTTGGATCGTCATCGTCCAAAAACTGATTTTCCTTTGGCAGGGAGTCCAGAATATCGAGGTATTCTTCTTCGGTAAGGAAATCGAGTTCACGCACTCCGTCAACATATTTTACTCCCGGATTTATTACCACATATCGTTCGTAATAAATAATTGTATCGAGTTTTTTTGTGGGCAAACCGAGCAAATAACCAATTTTGTTGGGCAGCGATTTAAAATACCAGATGTGGGCCACAGGTACCACCAGCGATATATGCCCCATTCTTTCGCGACGTACTTTTTTCTCGGTTACTTCAACACCACAGCGGTCGCAAACAATTCCCTTGTACCTGATTCGTTTGTATTTACCGCAATGGCACTCATAATCTTTTACGGGACCGAAAATACGTTCGCAGAACAACCCGTCACGTTCGGGTTTGTATGTTCTGTAGTTTATCGTTTCAGGTTTTAAAACCTCCCCGAACGATCTTTCCAAAACCTCCTCGGGTGAAGCAAGACTGATTGATACCTTTGAAAAACTAATTTTCGCCTTATTGTCTTTTTTGAAAGCCATAATACTTGTTAAAATAATTAAAACAGAACCTGTTCAATTAAAAAATGGTTTTATTCCATTCTAACGCTGAGGCCTAAACCTCTGAGCTCGTGCAGCAACACATTGAGCGATTCAGGAATTCCGGGTTGCGGCATTGGCTCGCCTTTAACAATCGATTCGTATGCTTTTGCCCTTCCCATCACATCATCAGACTTCACGGTGAGAATTTCCTGTAAAATATGCGAGGCGCCAAATGCTTCCAGCGCCCAAACTTCCATTTCACCGAAACGCTGTCCACCGAATTGTGCCTTACCTCCAAGTGGTTGCTGAGTAATAAGCGAATACGGCCCGATTGAACGTGCATGCATTTTATCTTCAACCATGTGGCCTAGTTTCATCATGTAAATTACCCCAACAGTTGCGGGTTGATCGAAATATTCTCCTGTTTCGCCGTCAATAAGCCTTGTCACCCCGTAACGCGGAATACCGGCTTTATCGGTGTATTCAGTAATTTGGTCAAGACTTGCACCATCAAAAATCGGAGTGGCAAATTTTACACCTAACTTTTTACCTGCCCAGCCAAGTACAGTTTCGTAAATCTGTCCAAGGTTCATACGCGATGGTACACCAAGCGGATTAAGAACAATGTCAACCGGAGTTCCGTCGGCAAGGAATGGCATATCTTCCTGACGAACCACACGCGAAACAATACCCTTGTTTCCATGTCGCCCGGCCATTTTATCTCCAATCTGCAGTTTGCGCTTTTTGGCCACGTAAACTTTTGCAAGCTGAATAATGCCTGCAGGAAGTTCGTCGCCAATGGTTATGTTGTAACGTTCGCGGCGCGAAACAGCTTCAGCTTCCTTGTACTTAAGAATGTAATTATTGATTACTTTGAAGACCATGTCGTTCTTCTGTTTATCAGTAGTCCACTTGCCCGGATTAATGTTTAAGTAGTCTATTTCCTGAAGTTGTTTCAAGGTAAACTTGACTCCTTTTGCAATAATTTCGGTCCCGTAGTAATCTTTTACACCCTGCGAAGTTTTTCCTGAAATGAGTGTAAATAATTTATCTTCGAGTTTTGCCCTGAGTGCATTAACTTCGCGTTCAAATTTTTCGTCAATCTGGTCGAGCAGTTTTTTTGTTGCTGTTCCTTTCTTGTCTTTGGTAACGCGTGAGAATAACTTTTTGTCGATTACAACCCCGTTTAACGAAGGAGAGGCTTTTAATGAAGCGTCTTTTACATCGCCTGCTTTATCTCCAAAAATTGCACGTAACAGTTTTTCTTCGGGCGATGGGTCCGATTCTCCTTTAGGAGTAATTTTACCTATCAAAATGTCGCCGGGTTTAATGTCGGCTCCAATTCTGATTAATCCGTTTTCATCGAGATTACGTGTAGCTTCCTCGCTTACGTTCGGGATGTCGGATGTAAATTCTTCGACGCCACGTTTTGTATCACGAACTTCAAGACTGTATTCATCAACATGAACGGAAGTGAAAACATCTTCACGCACAATACGTTCCGATATTACAATTGCATCTTCATAGTTGTATCCCTGCCAGGGCATAAAGGCAACCATCAGGTTTCTTCCCAAAGCAAGTTCACCTTTTTCAGTGGCATAACCTTCGGTCAAAATCTGTCCCTGTTTAATCTTTTCTCCTTTACTTACTATCGGTTTTAAATCGACAGTGGTTCCCTGGTTTGTTTTGGTATATTTCTGTAATTTATACGTTACCACTTCAGGATCGAAACTTACAAAACGGTCATCTTCCGAAATATCGTAGCGTATAATAATTTGTTCAGCATCAACAAATTCCACAACTCCATCGAAATCAGCTTTTATTAAAATCTGAGAGTCGGCTGCAGCCCTTCCTTCCAAACCGGTACCAACTATTGGAGCTTCTGGTCTGAGCAGTGGAACTGCCTGGCGCATCATGTTCGAACCCATTAAAGCGCGGTTGGCATCATCGTGTTCGAGGAACGAAATTAACGAGGCAGCAACCGAAGCAATCTGGTTGGGCCCTACGTCCATTAATTGCACCTTTTCTCGTTCAACAACCGGATAATCGCCTTCAAGTCGGGCTTTTACCCTTTTGTTAATGAAATTCCCGTTGTTGTCAATCGGGGCATTTGCCTGTGCAATAATCTGTCCTTCTTCTTCTTCAGCAGTTAAATAAACCACACCATCTTCAGAGAGATCAACTTTTCCGTTTGCCGCTTTGCGATAGGGTGTAGCGATAAAACCGAGGTCGTTGATCTTTGCAAATACGCACAACGATGAAATCAAACCGATATTTGGCCCCTCGGGAGTTTCAATTGGGCAAAGTCTTCCGTAATGTGTAAAGTGAACGTCGCGTACTTCAAACCCGGCTCTTTCTCTTGATAAACCGCCTGGCCCCAAAGCCGACATGCGGCGTTTATGAGTCATTTCGGCCAATGGATTTGTTTGATCCATAAACTGTGACAATGCGTTTGTTCCGAAGAATGAGTTGATAACTGACGAAAGAGTTTTTGAATTTATCAAATCGATTGGAGTGAAAACCTCGTTGTCGCGGACATTCATCCTTTCGCGGATGGTACGCGCCATACGTGCCAGACCAACTCCAAACTGGTTATACATTTGTTCGCCAACCGTACGAACCCTGCGGTTACTTAAGTGGTCGATATCATCGACATCGGTTTTGGCATTTACCAGTTGAATCAGGTGTTTTATAATTTCGATGATATCTTCCTTGGTAAGCACCCTGATGACAGAATCGACAGTTAATCCTAACTTTTTGTTAATCCTGTAGCGGCCAACTTCTCCCAAATCGTATCTTTTATCGGAGAAGAAAAGTTTGTCGATAACGTCTCTTGCAGTTGCTTCATCAGGCGGTTCTGCATTCCGTAACTGGCGATAAATATGAAGCACAGCCTCTTTTTCGGAATTACACGGGTCTTTTTGAAGCGTATTGTAAATGATTGCAAAATCCTGTTGATTCTGATCTTCTTTGTGAATCAGGATGGTTTTGACACCCGACTCAAGAATTTCCTCGACGTGGTCGTCATCAATATCAATTTCACGATCGATAATTACTTCGTTACGCTCGATTGATACCACTTCACCTGTATCTTCATCAACAAAATCCTCGGTCCATGACTTCAAAACCCTGGCTGCCAAACGCCGGCCAACCACTTTTTTAAGCGCAGCCCTTGATACTTTTATTTCATCGGCCAGATTGAATATTTCAAGAATATCTTTATCGCTTTCAAAACCAATGGCACGTAACAGGGTGGTTACAGGTAATTTCTTTTTCCTGTCGATGTATGCAAACATAACACTGTTGATGTCGGTTGCAAACTCGATCCACGATCCTTTGAAAGGGATAATACGTGCTGAATAAAGTTTAGTACCGTTCGCGTGCATACTCTGACCAAAAAATACGCCCGGCGACCTGTGCAACTGCGATACGATAACACGTTCCGCGCCGTTTATGATAAACGTTCCGCGTTCGGTCATGTACGGTACTGTGCCGAGGTACACATCCTGAACCACGGTATCGAAATCTTCGTGTTCAGCATCGGTACAATATAACTTTAATTTAGCCTTTAAAGGCACACTAAATGTTAAACCACGCTCGATACATTCCTGTATTGAATACCTTGGAGGATCGACCTGATAGTCGATAAACTCCAGAACGAAGTTATTACGGGTGTCCGTTATTGGAAAATTTTCCTCGAACACTTTGAATAAACCTTCTGATTTTCTGTTATCAGGAGTGGTTTTTAACTGAAAAAAATCTTTAAATGATTTAACTTGT
>JBBIVS010000088.1:0-4474 GCA_037439605.1 Draconibacterium sp.
TCGCGCGACCAGGAAGAGAGGGTTTATGTTCAGCATAAACTCCTTGAAAACCAGCAGGAAATTTACCGGTGGATAGAGGGGGGCGCACACTTTTATTTGTGCGGCGACATGAAATCTTTGGCCAAAGATGTGAATAAAACCCTTCTCGAAATTATTAAAACACAAGGAGGAATCAGTGCCGAGAAAGCCGGCGATTACCTGAGAATGCTGAAACGCGAAAAACGTTTCCAGCAGGATGTTTATTGACAAAATATCAGGTTTATTGCTTTTGTTACCTTTATTTGAATAGTTGCACCCGATAATATTTCTACTTTTGCCCCTTCGAAAATTGAATGAATGTTTAAAAAGTTATTTCTTGTTGCGTTTGTTGTGCTGGTGCATTTTTTGGTGCAGGCGCAGCAGAAGTTTGTATTGAGCGGTTATATTACCGATTCTGCCACAGGAGAGAATTTGCCGGGGGCCACGGTAATTATTGATGGTTCGGCGTATTTGGGTACTGCAACCAATTCTTACGGATTTTATTCAATTACACTCACCGCCGGAAATTATAAGGTTCGCTATCAGTATGTTGGATATGTCAGCCAGGTTGTCGATATAAATTTAACCGAAAATAAAAAGATGGATATTGAACTGAAGGAGCAAACCATCGAACTCGGAAATATTGTGGTTACCGGCGAGCGCCCCGACCGCAACGTTTCGTCGGTTGAAATGGGCAATGTTAAAATATCGCCCAAAGAAGTGGAGAAAATCCCAGTGATTTTTGGAGAACAGGATATTGTAAAAACAATGCAGCTTATGCCGGGTGTAAAATCTGCCGGCGAAGGAAACTCCGGGTTTTATGTTCGCGGCGGCGGTATCGACCAAAACCTGATTTTACTCGATGAAGCGCCGGTTTACAATGCCTCGCATTTGCTGGGGTTCTTTTCAATTTTTAATTCTGAAGCCATTCGCGAAGCAAACCTGTTGAAAGGTTCAATTCCGGCTGAATACGGCGGTCGCGCATCGTCGGTTTTCGATATTAAAATGAAAGAGGGAAACCTTAAAAATTATGGCGTAACCGGAAGTGTCGGACTGATTTCGTCAAATCTTGCAGTTGAAGGCCCAATAGTTAAAGACAAAGGTTCTTTTATCGTAAGCGCCCGCCGCACCTATGCCGATTTGTTCCTGAAATTGTCGAAAGAAGAGGATTTACAGAATACAAAGCTTTATTTTTACGATATCAACCTGAAAGCCAATTATAAAATCAACGATAAAAACCGTGTTTACCTTTCGGGTTATTTTGGCCGCGATGATTTTGGTTATGCCAACGAGTTTGGCTTCGACTGGGGAAATGCAACCGGCACAATTCGCTGGAACCATAATTTTGGCGAAAAACTGTTTTCAAATACATCTTTTATTGTCAGCAATTATTCATACGATATTAATATACTTGGAGATGTGGATGTTACCATTGGTTCGCAAATTGATGATTTGAACCTGAAACAGGATTTCACATGGTTTGCAAGTCCCCGGAATACCGTCCGTTTTGGGGGAAATGCCATTTATCACAATATTATGCCGGGTGAAATTACAGCTTCCGAAAATTCAGGGATTAATCCTGAAACCATTGAAACCAGAAAAGCAATAGAATGGGCTGCTTACGTTTCGAACAACCAAAACATATCGGAGCGCCTGAAACTATATTATGGCCTGCGTTTGGCGCTTTTCAGCAACATTGGGCCTGGTGAATTTTACAAATTTAACGATGATGGAGAACTGGAAAATACCATTTATTACAACAGTTTTGAGTTTGTAAAAACACAGGGTGGCCTTGAACCGCGGCTTGCGCTTAATTACATGTTAAACTCAAAAAGCGCACTGAAAACTTCGTACAACCGCATTTACCAGTTTTTACATCTGCTTTCGAATTCAACGACAACAACACCAACCGATTTATGGTTGCCCAGCAGCAATAACGTTAAACCTCAGATTTCAGACCAGGTTTCAGTTGGATATTTCCGAAATTTTAAGGACAATGAATACGAGTCGCTGATTGAGATTTATTACAAGGATTTGAAAAACCAGATTGATTATAAAAACGGCGCCGAACTGGTTTTTAACTCCACGGTTGAAGCCGAACTTGTTTTTGGGCGCGGCTGGGCGTATGGCGCCGAATTTATGTTCAAACGGAACTTTGGCCGTTTGAATGGTTGGATAAGTTACACGATGTCAAGAACGATGCGGCAATTTGATGATATTAACAACGGAAACCCGTTTCCGGCAAGGCAGGACAGGATTCACGATTTGGCGCTGGTGGGAATTTACCAGATTTCACCAAAGCTCACCGCATCGGCCAACTGGATTTATTATACCGGAAATGCCGTGACTTTTCCGAGTGGAAAATATGAAATCGACGGAATTTTGGTTGGTTACTACACCGAGCGAAACGGTTACCGGATGCCGCCCTATCACCGGCTGGATTTGGGATTGACCTGGGAACGGAAAAAGACCGAAAAGTTTGAATCGGCCTGGAATTTCTCGGTTTACAATGCTTATGCACGCGAGAATGCATATTTTATACAGTTCAGGCAAAACGAAGAATATCCGAACAAAACAGAAGCAGTGCAGTTTGCGTTATTTAAAATAATACCATCGGTGAGTTACAGGTTTAAGTTTTAATGCGTGAATGCATGAATAAAAGAAAAGGGAAAAATGAATGAATTGAAAACAGAATTTGTAAATATAATCACCCCTGCCTACCGGCACGCAGGCTTCATGGCCGGGGTAAAGTGGAAAATGCGTGAATGGAAGAAATGGAAAATAAGGAATAAGGAATGAGAAATTATATCAAGAATCAAGAATCCAGTATTCAGCAGCAATGACAAGTGACCATTGACTAATGACAATGAAAAATATACCATATGTAATACTGTTTCTGACGTTGCTCCTTTCTGGTTGCGAAAAGGTGATTGATGTGGATTTAAATGAAGCCGATCCGCACATTGTAATAGAGGGAAATCTGAGCTACAACCCGGATACTGCCGTTGTTAAAATTTCAATGACTTCGAGTTATTTCGATACTTTACTTTCGGTGAAAGTACCGGGTGCTGTGGTTACAGTATCGAACAGGTTTGGCGAAAAATTCAGGTTTAAAGAAACAGTAGATGGAATTTACCAGTCAAAACAAATCAAATTAAAGCCAGGAGAAACTTATCGGTTAGAGGTTGAAGCAAACGGAGAAAAATATGAGGCAAGTTCTAAATTAAATTACTCTGTTCCAATTGATTCGGTAAAATTTTATTACGAAGAAGGTTTTTCATTTTTCGAATCGGGATATTATGTGAATTTTTACATTTTCGACCCGCCGGGAATTAAAAATTATTATCGTGTTAAGTTCTGGAAAAACAGGGTGTATCAGAACTCCATCGACGATTTTTATATTTTCGATGATCGTTATGTAGATGGTAACAATCTTGAAATCAATCTTTTCAGAAGTCCGTTTAAATATAACGATACTATTACCCTGCAATTAATTTCACTTGATAAAGGGGCTTATGATTATTTTAAAACTTTCGAAGAACTGGTAAATAATAATCCGGGTTCGGCTGCGCCTGCCAATCCAAATTCAAACATTACCAACGGCGCACTTGGATATTTTTCGGCCTGGAGTTCGCATAAACGGTCATTTATAATAAAAACAGAATAAACATTTATACCAATCGGTATTTTTATTGGCTGAATGATAAAGAAAAATACCAGTCGAGAGCAAAAGCGCTTTCATTTTTGGGATTTTTACCGGCTATTACATTGTTGATTTACATTGTTTTATGAAGATTTGTAAATTTTAAGGGGCACATTTTTAAACTTACTTTTAAATACGGCTACATCTGCTATTTGGTTTTTAGTTCCTGATTATCGTTTTCCTTAATCTGCATTCTAAGTATAACTGCGAGAATGCATAATTCCCCCGGAACTATTACATTTTGCCCCGGTTGCCGAAGCCAGACAGTTAATTTCTCCCCGGATTTTGAGAACACCCAGTAAAGCAAAAATCAGCGCTTCTTTAAAATTGATGATTTCGTTTGCCGGAATTATAAGTTCTATCGGTGTTTTTTCCGAAATCAATTCAATCAGAAATGTATTTAATACACCGTCGGGAGAAGTTTTAAGCATCCCATGGATTTATCAATTGCAGCCCGTCAATATTTTTAAAATCAGCAATATTTCGCAAAACCAGAGTGAGATCATAAATCAAGGCAGTAGCGGCGATTTTGGCATCGGGTAACTTAATATTATGCTTTTTGCGTATATCAGCTGTTTTATATTTTATGAGCTGTTCCAGTTCAATTACAAACGCATCTTGAATAAAATTATGCAAAACTTCAATATCTTTTTCTGTAGCAGATTTCCAGCAAAGTAGCTCAATTTCTGTAATTGCAGAGATTACCGGACGGGCCTCATTAATAAGGTTGTCCATTAATTTTTCGGCAGGTGG
>JBBIVS010000088.1:4512-4846 GCA_037439605.1 Draconibacterium sp.
TGTGTCCCAGATATATTTTATCCCATGATTTACGCAATTCGTTGAGCTGGTCGTTAACTTCGTTAAGTTGTTGTTTTTGCATTGCCCCTTTATATTTAGCTGCCCGGTTTACAGTTTTTTCCTGATAAGTTTTTTCTTTACGTATCCGGATCAACTTCAGAAGTTCCATATCCTGTATCAGCTTAACGGCCTTTTCGTTGATTATATCAATTGTTAAAGTCTGTATCATTTTTATAAATTATTTAACAACAATTAGTTTAAACTTTTTGTCAGTTGTACTGACTGACCTCAAATATTACTGTTAAAATACATAATTCCCACCGAACTATCGCAT
>JBBIVS010000088.1:4870-9013 GCA_037439605.1 Draconibacterium sp.
TTGATTTCGCCCCTGATTTTCAGCACGCCCAGAAATGCAAAAATCAGCGCTTCTTTAAAATTGATGATTTCATTTGCCGGAATTACCAGTTCAACCGGGGTTTTTCCGAAATCGGTTCAATTAAAAACGTATTAAAAGCTACACCACCTGTAACCTACATTTTCCATTTACAGGGTATTTTATTTGTACTTGCTAAAAAGTTCAATGAAAACATCAAGCTCTAATTCCAAATCTTCACGGATAATTTTTCTTAGTAGTCCTTTTGGTAAGTTCTGGTTTTTGTGAACCGGAATAGTTGTAATCCTGCCGTCAGGGTGTTTTAACCGATAGTGAGACCCATTTATGCGAACAACAACAAAACCAATAACTTGCAGAAATATTAAAAATTCTTTTCCGGAAATAACAGGTAATTGTGGCATGACTAAAATAATTAAACCGCAGCGTTTTTAATTGTAACCTGCATTTCCCTGAAACCTACAAAACGGTTAATCTCCCCGGCTTTATCCTTTTCTTCTTCAACACACATATCGATTACTTCTTTGATATTATTTAATGCTTCTTCGATAGTGGAACCATAAGAATGACAACCTTTAAAAACCGGACAACTAACAATGTAAAAATTATCTTCATCCTGTTCAACCATTATTGGAAGATGCAATGTTTTTGTTTCCGAAATTTTCATTGTAATATATTTTAATTATTGCTGCTAAAATACATAATTCCAACCGAACTGTCGCATTTTGCCCCCGTTACCGAAGCCAGACAGTTTATCTCACCCCGGATTTTCAGCACGCCCAAAAAAGCAAAAATCACCGCTTCTTTAAAATTGATAATTTCGTTTGCCGGAATAACAAGTTCAACTAGTGTATGTTTCGAAATCAATTCAATCAAAAATGTATTAAAAGCGCCACCACCCGTAACCAACATTCTTCCTTTGCCTCTGCCTTCGCCTTGTCCTTCTTCTTCTTCTTCTTCTTCTCCGCCTTCGCCTCTGCCTATTGTTCCCGAAATCTGTTGAGCGATATGTTCGTAAACTGTTCGTAATTTATCTTCATCCGAAATTTCAAAATCGTTTAAAACCGGCATAAAAACCTGTTCCACCCACTCTCTCCCCAGCGATTTTGGCGGTGCTGCATGATAAAAATCCAGTTGATTGAGTTTTGTGAGAAGTTCGGTATTTACTTTCCCTTTCCGGCCAAGTTCGCCGTTTTTGTCGAAGGCAAAACCCTGTTTTTCGGAAAAATGGTTGAGTACCATATTCATCGGGCAAATGTCGAAAGCAATCCGTTTCCTGTTTTTTTCAAACGAAATGTTGGCAAATCCGCCCAGGTTCAGGCAATATTCGTATGCTGAAAATAAAATCCTGTCGCCAACCGGGACCAGTGGCGCTCCCTGTCCGCCTAGCGCCACATCGCCCGAACGGAAATCGGCAACGGTGGTAACTCTTGTAACTGCGGCAATTTCAAAACCACTGCCCGCCTGAAAGGTAAATCCTTTTTCGGGTTGGTGAAAAATGGTGTGTCCATGCGAAGAAATGAGTTCCGGTTTAAATCCGGTTTTTTGAATAAACTCTTTTGTAACATTCCCTAAAAACCGGCCGTATTCGGTATGCAGTTGAATCAATTCCACTCCTGAAAATTCCGGTGCGTTTTTCAGCCGGTTTTTCCATTCAGCGGAATATTCAAGGGTTTCAGCAGCTTCGATTTTAAATTGCCATTTTTCTTCCGTTTGCCAGAATTCGACAGCCACCAAATCCATCCCGTCGAGCGAGGTGCCCGACATCAGTCCGACTACTTTGATACTATTTTTGGAACGTGGCTTCATACAAAGAACTGTTTCCGCGGTTATCGGTTACAGTGAGTTTAAAATTGTGCTGTTTGTTCATCTCAAATCGTTCAGCATCAAAATAATGGGTAATCAGGTTGTTTTTTGCATCATATTCAAATAGCGCCCATTTACCATCAATTAATCCTTCAATTGTTCCAATTCCAGCCAGGTCGTCTTTAATTTCAAACCTGATTTTGTCGGGTTCGGTAAGTGTTGTTTTATTGGTAATACTGAGCGGTAAAATGTTTGGAGGAACCGTGTCAACCCGAACGGCATAATTTCCGAAAGTTCTTATGTCGGCTGTAATCCAGCCATTTTCATACTTCCCTCCTGCTGAGGTAAATTTCCCATTGTCGGGATTAATATTTACCAGCAACGCTTTTTCGGCCAGCGATTCAGGCAAATCTTTTGATTTTATCGAAACCGTAGCGCTTTTGTGTAAAGGGACTGTTTTGTTGTGAATTTGATGAACCGCTGAAAAATACCCTTTTACAGCTTCTTTCACCTGGTACTGGAACAGCAGGTTTTTGTACAATGTACCTTCAGGCATTTCAATGCTGAAATTATCTGTTTTATACAGATTGGGCTGCCCACAAACAAAAATAGTTGTGAAATTTTCCTGAACGACCGGCATTTCGCGGTACTTGCCTTCCACCGAAAATTCAAGTACGGCGCTGTTACCTTTCGAATCTTTCAGTTCAATTTTAACAGGATGTACTCCCTCAAAACCAGGATCAAAAATCCCGTGGTTTTCAGTAAATTCAAAATTCCGGAGATTTCCGCAGGGTTCAGTATATGTTTTCTGAAACTTGCGCCCGGTATTTGCAAACACTTCATAGTCAATATAACTGTTAATGTTCCTTGAGTCGTCAAATGAAAAACGGTTGATCTCGAAAACTGAGTAAGGAATGCCGCCAACGGTTAATTCCATTTGGTTAATCCCACATTTGTTCGAAGATCCATCAGTAAAATCATAAGCTTCAACAGCAAAACCAATTTGGCCGTAAACGGCAATTGCCGGATTATTTTTAATACGGTATTTTCCGTCAACCAATTCAACATCAAATATTACTTTTTTATTACTGAAGTTGACATGTGATTCTGATGAAAGCGGTATTATTTGAACTGAATAAATTATTGGCGGCGTATTATCCTTAATGTAGTAAAATCCCAATTTTAATGGGTTTACAGGGTCTTCAGTCTTTGTGTTTCTTAATTCGAAATGCAGATGCGGAGCCTGTGAACTGCCCGAATTACCGCTCAATGCAATTTTCTCGTTTTTCACTACCGGAAAAATGCCGGGTAAAACCGGTACATCAACCTGAAACGATTTTCTTTCGTACTGAATATTTCTGATGTAATTCTGAATATCGGGCCTGAACTGATCCAAATGCCCGTAAACCGAAGTCGTTCCATTGTCATGGTTAATGTAAATCACATTTCCGTAACCTGACGGCGATACCGAAATGCGCGAAATATATCCGTCAGCCACTGCAAAAACCGGGATACCAAACCTTCCTTGTGTTTTTATGTCGATACCCGAGTGAAAATGATTATTGCGTAATTCGCCAAAACTTCCGCTTAAAGAAATTGGGATTTTAACCGGATCGGAATAATAAATCTCCTGGGCGGTTATGAAAAATGAAGCAAAAACCATGACCGGTATTAAAAAAATCTTTTTCATAATAATCCTTCTTTAATTTTAAAAGCGGGTAAATTTAACTTTTCCGGTTTATTTAACAGAATGGTGTTTGTAATATTTCGTTCAATATTTTTGAAATACTTTTACAATAGGCTAAAAATATTAACTTTGCCCGTGAAATGCAGCTAAAATGACTGAGGAAGAGCAAATCCTTCTGAATAATTTAAAAAAAAATGTGCAGCAGTTTTTTGAAGCGTTTGCGGTTGCGGAAAACGAAAAAATAATGCTGGAAAATAACGTGTTAAACTTAAAACACGAGATTGAATTGTTAAAGAAGGAAAAGTTGGAACTCAATCAGAAAATTGAACAATTGCGTTTGGCGACCCACATTTTATCGGGTGTCGATGAGAACAGGGAAGCCAAACAAAAAATAAATAAATTAATACGGGAAATTGACAAATGTATTGCATTACTCAATAAGTAATGGCTGGTGGATAAGAAGAAACTGAGAATAAATATTAACATTGATGGTAAAAGTTACCCTTTAACCATCAATTTTGAAGATGAGGAGAGATACAGAACGGCTGCAAAAAAAGTGAACGAAATTGTGCGCAAATACCGCGAACAGTTTAGTGAACAGGACTCAAAAGATATTTTAGCGATGGCTGCATTTC
>JBBIVS010000088.1:9039-10008 GCA_037439605.1 Draconibacterium sp.
AACTCTTTTCATTGAAGAATTAAAAAATTTAAACGACGATATTTCTGATTTTTTGAAAGAAAAAGGAAAGAAGTAGATTAGTTGTAACCGAGAATATATTTATCGATACCCGTATAAAGTGTTGTAATAGTGTGTTTTGCAGTACTTTTTACGGGTTTTTTTATTAATGGATTAAAAATTTTAAAATGAGTATGATAGAATTATTGATAGGTTTTGCAGCCGGCTTTTTAGGCGGCGGCGCTTTGGCCTATGTAATTTGGAATAAAGCGTTGAATACAAAAAAAATGCGTATTATTTCAGAAGCCCAGGCCGAAGGTGAAGTAATTAAAAAGGATAAAATCTTACAGGCGAAGGAGAAGTTTTTGCAAATGAAGGCTGACCATGAAAAATACATTATTGAAAAAAGCGCCGACCTCAATGAGTTTGATAACAGGTTAAAACTGAAAGACAGCCAGTTGAACCAGCGCCGCGATGAACTGCAGAAAAAAGTTAAGGAATACGAAATCAACAAACGTGAAGTTGAAATTATAAAAGAGAACTTAACTGTTCAATTGCAAAGGGTTGAAAATAAAACCGAAGAACTCGAAAAAATGCACCGCCAGCACCTCGATAAGCTTGAACAAATTTCGGGTTTATCAGCCGAAGAGGCAAAGGCACAACTGGTGGAATCGTTGCAGGAAGAAGCCAAATCGGAAGCCATTTCGTACATTAATGAAATTATGGAAGAAGCCAAACTTACTGCCAACAAGGAAGCTAAAAAGATTGTGGTAAAATCAATTCAGCGGGTGGCCACCGAAACAGCAATTGAAAATGCCGTTACTATTTTCCATATTGAAAGCGACGAAATAAAAGGTCGTATTATAGGGCGCGAAGGAAGAAACATCAGGGCGCTTGAAGCAGCCACCGTCGTTGAAATTGTGGTTGACGACACATCGGAAGCCATTGTACTTTCGGCATTTGATCCGGTTC
>JBBIVS010000089.1:0-9974 GCA_037439605.1 Draconibacterium sp.
GCCCAGCCATGCGGCTCATGCAGGCAGGTTCTTGTTGAAACCGAATCGCGTTTTAATCATTCAATCAGGCTAATTTTGGACGGGGCCGAAAAAATTATGGTTTTCGAGGGTGCCGATAATTTGCTGCCGTTAGCATTTAAACCGGATCAACTGGGCTAAACCGGTTACTGCGGAAAAGTTTCATAAATTCATTCCATACCACATCGTCGGGAGGGTCGGCAACAATGGTAATCATTTCGTTTTTAACCGGGTGCATTAAATCGATGCGCCGCGCGTGCAAATGAATGCTTTTATCATCATTTGGCCGCGGAAACCCATATTTGATATCTCCTTTAATGTGCAGTTTTAACTGCCGTAACTGAACCCTGATTTGGTGATGGCGTCCTGTATGAAGTTCAATTTCAAGTAAATGGTAATTGTCGATGCTGGCAACGTGCCTGTACGTTAAGCTGGCCAGTTTCGATCCTTTTTGTTTTTCCGTGTAAGCGTAACTCCGGTTTTTTTCCTGGTTTTTTACAAGGTAATGAGTAAGGGTGTCGGTATGTTTAACGGGGCGTTTATCAACAACAGCCCAGTATATTTTTTTTACTTCGCCCCTGGTTTGAAACAATTTGTTAAGCCGTGGAAGCACTTTGCTGGTTTTCGCCAGAACAACAATTCCCGTGGTTGGCCTGTCTAACCGGTGAGGCAATCCCAAAAACACATTGCCTGGTTTGTTGTATTTTTCCTTAAGGTACTGTTTTACAATATCGAGCAATGTAACATCTTCTGTTTTATCGCTTTGCACAACCTCTCCGGCTGCTTTGTTAACTGCAATAATATGGTTGTCTTCGTAAATTACCTGCACTTTGATTCTTGATGCTTGATTCTGGATTCTTGATACTTGATTCTCGATACTTGCTGAAAAACTCTAAACTCTAAACTTTGAACTCTGAACTCTGAACTCTGAACTAATACTGCTCCTTTTCGTTGGGAAAATCTCCCGATTTCACATCGTTGATATAATGTTCAACTGCTCCCTTTATTTCGGCTGCCAGATTATGGTAGCGTCGTAAAAACCTCGGCGAAAACTGTTGTGTAATTCCCAGCATGTCATGAATTACAAGAACCTGTCCGTCAACACCGCCACCGGCGCCAATACCGATTACCGGAATCTGCAATGATTTGGCAACCTGACTGCCTAAATCAGCAGGTATTTTTTCAAGTACCAACGCGAAGCAACCTGCCTCTTCAAGCAACTTCGCATCCGAAATCAGTTTTTCAGCTTCAGCCTCCTCTCGGGCTCGCACCGAGTAAGTTCCAAATTTATTAATGGACTGCGGCATTAATCCCAGATGTCCCATTACCGGTATTCCAGCTGATAAAATTCGTTCCACAGAATCAATCACTTCCGAACCACCTTCCAATTTTACTGAATCGGCGGCGGTTTCCTTCATGATGCGAATGGCCGATTTCAATGCCTTCCGCGAATTTCCCTGGTAAGTGCCAAAAGGAAGGTCAACCACAACCAGCGCACGTTGCACTGCATTAACCACCGATTTGCCGTGATAAATCATTTGTTCAAGAGTGATAGGTAAAGTGGTTTGGTTTCCGGCCATCACATTCGACGCCGAATCGCCAACCAGAATAACATCAATACCAGCTTCATCAACCAGATTAGCCATGCTGTAATCATACGAAGTAAGCATTGAAATCTTCTCCCCTCGTGATTTCATTTCCGATAAACGGTGGGTTGTAACTTTCCTGATTTCCTGTTGAACCGACATTGCAATTGATTTTAATTGATGCAGCAAAGCTAAACAAAGGTTTTCAACTGCCCAAACCTGATTGTAATTTAGAAATGCTGGCAATGATGGAACTTTTTTGCCGCGCACGAAACCAATTTTACCATGTGAAATTGCTGCCAACATTATTTTGTTTTATTTAGTTTGTTTACTTTGGCGATTTAAATTGAATGTTTCAGAAGATGAAAAAGGCTGCAGTTTTTTTGAGTAGTTTTATTTTGTTTGCTTTCACTAATATTGGTTTTTCTCAATACAATTTTAAAAATTCCGAAATATTTCAGTATCAAAAACAGGAGATGAATTGGGGTTTGCATTATGTTGCCAGCCCTGAAATGGAAGAAACCCGAACCGAATTTTGGCGGGAATATGAAGAATTAAATACGGGGGCGGTGAAATTCCGGTTTAACAACAGTTTTTGGAATTATTTGGAAACCAAACAGGAACGAATTGATTTCAATGTAGAAGCCGGCCCGCTTTGGGGAAATGGAAACTGGATTGACAGTTCGGCAGTTGCAAATATTGAGGCCGACCATAAAATATTTGGATTACGCACAAATGCATCGGCAAATTATGCATCGAGGTTTTATTACAATCAAAAGAATTACACACTGGTGCAGATTAACGGCTGGGCGCGTTATGATTTATACAAGCAAAACTCAACAGGTATTTCAACCGATTCGGACAATGTAGTTACCAATTTCGAAGAAACCACAAGTGAAGATAAATTCAGATTTGGCGTTGATGCCCGCGCAGGTTGGGGGATTGGTAGTTTAAAACCAATGAACCATTTTATGGTGGCCGATTATATTTTAAAGACATATTACAACCACCGGGGTTTTTCGCAAGCTGAAATTGAAAAGTTTGCCGACGAAATTGGCAGGATAAAACACAGAAGGGATTTACAAACCGGGCATAATGCAGAATCTGAAACGGTACAGATGCAGGAATTTTTAAACCAGAAAATGTTTTTAATTCCGGTCAGCAGTCTCGAAAAAGAATGGGAAATGGGTGAATTTTTACCCCGGTTCAGCGGGAACAGGGTTGAGTTTGGTCCTTTTTTCTCGTATTACAATCGTGAACCCGATTTTATTTACGGAGGTTATGTGTTGTTCAACCACGCCAAATACTGCAACCTGAAATGGAACCGGAATTTTAGCGCCGGTGTAAATTACAACGCTTACAAAAAGCAGGACTGGATTTTGGCAGAACTCAGCATGGGTTGGTCGTATTTTATGAAATTGAAGAGCCAGTTTGATTTTGGACTGAGATATATTCCCGGAGTTGCACTCAATGGTTCGGGGAACGACGGAGAGTTAAATAATGGTTTTATCCCATATCTGGGTTACTTTACCCAAATCGATAGTAAAAGCCGTGTTGATATTAAACTGGCGTACAGATTTTCAGATGATGAAAAACTGATGCTTTCCGGTCCGGAGGTTTCGGTTTCGGTATACCGGAGCAAATATTAAAGATTTTTAATGATCAGAATCTCGTCCATATTTTTCCTCGTAATCTTTTAAAATCTCCTGTCTCGATTCATTTAAATCTGCGTACATGGAGTAGGTAATCATTTCAAAATGGTTCACCTGATAAGAATCACCCGAAAAGATTAATTTACCCTTTTCAATAACTTCAGTTTGAAGAATTGTTGTTGCATCTTTTAAGTCGATTAAATCCACGTCCTGATTTAATTTCGATGCCAATTCCTCCTGAATTTTCCATTTTTCAACAGCAGATATCTTCTGGAAAGTAAGAAATGCAATGTCGATATCACTTTCAGGAGTGGCTGAATTATCGGCCATACTGCCAAAAATGTAAATTGCAATGAGTTCTGGAATTTGGTCTTTTAAGAATTCAATGATTAATATTTCGGTCTTCTTTTTCAAATTTAAAAATGTATTTTAAACAAAAGTACGCCATTTTAATTTTATTAAACCCTTAAAAATATTTTTTTCCTGTACATAAAATAAAGCAGAAGCCATACAACAGCGAGCCCTCCAATAATAAGCAGCAGGTTCCCATTATCGCCAAGTGGTTTTGCCAACCAGCCGATAAAGTATTCAGCCGCCATTTTTACGTCAATCATCCGGGTGAACAGGTAAACAAAAATGGAGTTCATCCCGATAACCCGAAAATAAAATGCCCATTTTTTAAATCCCCAATGGTCGATGATTAAATAGAAAAATGCGAGCAACAAAAAACTGATTCCTCCGGTGAGCAAATTAAAAGTGGAAGTCCAGCAGCTTTTAATGATTGGATAAAATATTGACAGAATTAGCGCCAGAATAATACTGAATACGCCCGATGCTGCAAGAAATCCGATTTTCTGCCAGTCGCTGCTTTTTTTTCTTCGCAGAATATTTCCAGCGATAGTTCCCATTAAAGTAATACCTGTTGCTGAAATACTGCATAAAATACCCTCTGGATCGAAAGTGCCGCCATGCAAACGGCCTGGCAGGAACATCCTGTCGATGTAACCGTTTATGCAACCTTCGGGAGTAAGAACACCTGCGCCAAATCCGGGCACGGGAATTAAAAGTTGAATAATGCCAATTCCGGTTAAAATTCCCACTAACCAAATAATTCTGCTTCTAAACGATTCAAAATAAATTACAATCAGCGCTGCAAAAAAGTATCCGGTACCAATCTGTCCCAAAACACTTGCAATTCTGCCGTCTTCGAAGCCATTGCGAAATGTGCCGTTAAATAAGATTCCCAACAGGATGAGAATTACAAACCGTTTAAATGCTTTCCAAACCAGCTTGTTTTTGGGTATATTTTTTTCGAGTTTTGCTTTTACCGCAAAAGGAATGGCTACCCCGGCAATGAACATAAACAGCGG
Organism: Draconibacterium sp.; assembly: GCA_037439605.1. Classification (GTDB taxonomy): domain Bacteria; phylum Bacteroidota; class Bacteroidia; order Bacteroidales; family Prolixibacteraceae; genus Draconibacterium. The sequence continues at coordinate 4,627 of JBBIVS010000089.1, forward strand.
GAAAATCAAATCGTAAAACCTAAATCCTACCCAGGCAACATGGTGCATCTGGGTATCAAGCCAATCAGCCCCGGAAATTTGCGAAATGGCAATGGCTAAGGCGCCACCACCGGTAATCCAGAACATGTCGAAACCGCGAAGCGCATCGAGCGAGTTTAAGCGTTGCTGAGGATCGGAATGCAAAGACTTTGAAGTCATATTATAAAATTTTTTGCGAGGCCCGAATTTAACAATCTTTTCGGAGATGAAAATTTTAAAATGTTGTTTGATTGTGCTTCCTCCAGATTTTTATAATCCTGCCTTTTTGTCACCGGTTTTGACAGCCAATTCTAAAGTGTTGCTGTTTTCGGTGTCAATCTTTCGCCCAAATCCGAAAAATTGCAGGTGGCATAGTGATTGATTGTTTACAACCGTTAAATCTTGAAATAATTTATAAAATACAATAATTATTATGGGTAAAATAATTGGAATAGATTTAGGAACCACAAATTCTTGTGTTTCGGTTATGGAAGGCAACGAACCCGTTGTTATTCCAAACAGCGAAGGTAAACGCACAACTCCTTCGATTGTTGCATTTGTTGAAAACGGAGAACGTAAAATTGGCGACCCGGCTAAAAGGCAGGCAATTACCAATCCAACAAAAACAGTTTTCTCAATAAAAAGATTCATGGGAGAAACCTACGACCGCGTTGGTAAGGAGATCGCGCGCGTTCCGTATAAAGTTGTGAAGGGTGACAATAATACACCACGTGTTCAGATTGACGATCGCAAATATTCTCCCCAGGAAATTTCGGCAATGATTCTTCAAAAAATGAAAAAAACCGCCGAAGATTATCTGGGTCAGGAAGTTACGGAAGCAGTAATTACTGTTCCGGCGTATTTCAACGATTCGCAGCGCCAGGCAACCAAAGAAGCTGGTGAAATTGCAGGACTGAAAGTGCGCCGTATTATCAACGAACCTACAGCAGCATCGCTGGCATACGGCCTCGATAAAATGCACAAGGACATGAAAATTGCCGTTTTCGACCTTGGCGGTGGTACATTCGATATTTCGATCCTCGAATTGGGTGATGGAGTGTTCGAAGTAAAATCAACCGACGGTGACACACATCTTGGAGGCGATGACTTTGACCAGGTTATAATTGAGTGGCTGGCAGATGAGTTTAAAAAAGACGAAGGCGTTGATTTGAAAAGGGATCCGATGGCTTTGCAGCGTTTAAAGGAAGCTGCCGAAAAGGCTAAAATTGAACTTTCAAGTTCATCGCAAACCGAAATAAACCTGCCATACATTATGCCTGTTGACGGAATTCCAAAACACCTAGTAAAAACTTTGACCCGTGCGAAATTCGAACAACTGGCAGATAAATTAATCAATGCCACTATCGAACCATGCAGCAAGGCGTTGAAAAATGCAGGTTTAACAGCAAAAGACATTGACGAGGTGATTTTGGTTGGCGGATCAACCCGTATTCCCGCGGTTCAGGAAAAAGTGCAGCAGTTTTTTGGCAAGGTTCCCTCAAAAGGTGTAAACCCCGATGAAGTTGTTGCTGTGGGAGCAGCCATTCAGGGAGGTGTTTTGACCGGCGAAGTAAAGGACGTTTTGCTGCTCGATGTTACCCCGCTATCACTGGGTATTGAAACAATGGGTGGCGTAATGACGAAATTGATTGAAGCAAATACTACTATTCCGACTAAAAAATCGGAAACATTTACCACTGCCGCTGATAACCAGCCTTCGGTTGAAATCCATGTTCTGCAGGGCGAACGTCCGATGGCAGCCGGTAATAAAACAATCGGCAGATTCCATCTCGATGGTCTTCCGCCAGCACCACGAGGAATTCCGCAGATTGAAGTGACTTTCGATATCGATGCCAATGGAATATTGCATGTAAATGCAAAGGACAAGGCTACCGGCAAAACCCAGTCCATCCGTATAGAAGCTTCCTCCGGATTGTCGGATGATGAAATTAAACGGATGAAGCAGGAGGCTGAAGCTAACGCCGAAGCTGACAGAAAGGCCCGTGAAGTTGCTGATAAAATTAACCAGGCTGACAGTTTGATATTCCAGACAGAAAAACAACTTAAAGAATTTGGCGACAAAATACCGGCCGATAAAAAACAGCCGATTGAAAACGCGTTGAAAAAACTTAAAGATGCACATGCTAGCAAGGAAATTGCAGCTATAGATTCGGCCATGGCTGAACTGAACACCGTGTTCCAGGCTGCATCGCAGGAAATGTACAACGCATCTCAGGCTCAAGGTGGTCCGCAGGGTGGTCCAACTGGTGGTTCACAATCGGGCCCGACCGATGGTCAACCTAAGAATGACGGTGAAGTTACCGATGTGGATTTTGAAGAAGTAAAATAAGAGAAAGTTGGAAGGCCGAAGTCAGACGACTGAAGTCAGACGAAAAAAAGGATAATTTAAAGCCCTTAGGATTTGCACCCAAAGGGCTTTTGTTTTTGCAGAACTACAATTATTTTGCTTGTTTGTATTGATTTTACACCGTGGCTTTAGCCCGGTGACGGGGAAACAGATATTTAACCCCACAGTTGCATCGTGTGGCTAAATGCAAAACATAACCACACGAAAGGATTATCGAGGCAGCGGTGGGAAACCCTTAGTTAAACTGCTAAATAAGAAATTATAAAATGCTCCGCTGTTCTACAGCCGGGGCATTTTACTTTATTTGCGTACTAAAATATTTCTTTAATTTCGCAGTTCTATATTAAAAAAGTGGATATGCGAATTTTAATAATCCTGATTCTTTTTTCACCGCTTCTCGCTTTCTCCCAAATCAACCAAACCGATGCAAACGGTTTACGGCAGGGATTTTGGCAAAAACAGCAGCCCAACGGAAGATTATTATACCAGGGTAATTTTAAAGACGGCAAACCAGTTGGGGAGTGGAAACGGTTCCATACCGGAGGTCAGGTAAAAGCACTTATTAAATATCGAACAGATTCTGATTCGGCTTTTGCTCAGCTTTTTGACGAATGGGGCAAAAAAGTAGCCGAAGGAATGTATTTAAACGAAAATAAGGCCGGGTTGTGGACTTACTTCTCAGAAGGCAGAAAAGTGGCAGAAGAGAATTTTGCAAACGGTGAAAAACATGGAAAATCGCGTAAATATTACCAAACTGGCGAAGTTTGGGAGGAAACCGACTGGGTTCACGGCAAGCAGGAAGGCAGTTACCGGGTCTTTTTTCAAAGCGGCGAACCTTTTTTTCAGTGTAAAATGAGCAATAACCAGCGGAACGGGTTATGCCTGACCTATTTTCAGAATGGCCGTGTTGAGTTGGAAGCCAATTATAAGCAGGGCTTACGGCATGGCGAATGGAAATATTTCGACGAACAGGGGAAATACCGGTATTCGTTATTCTATGACACAGGAAAAATATTAAATCCGGAAGTGCGCGACAGCATCAGTAACCTGCAAATACAATTGATGGAAGTTGGAAAAGACTCGGTTCCCGATCCCGAAAAATACATGCAGGATCCATCAGAGTACATGTTAAAAATGAATATATACAATAAGTGAAATGGATATTTGATAAATTTGACATCCTTATTCCGGGTTAAATTTGATTTGAATATGACAAAATATGTTTTTCTGATTTTCGTTTTTTTTCTGATTTCACTATCGTTATCTTTAAATGCACAGGAATATTACTGGGTTGGATTTACCAATAAAAATGGTACTCAGTTTTCAATTTCATCACCCAACGAATATCTTTCTGAACGCGCTATTCAGCGCAGGATTAGACAAAATATTGCCATCGATTCACTCGATTTGCCTGTAAATCAGAATTATATTGCTGAAGTGAAAAGTGTCGGGGCCAAATTTATTCACTCCTCGAAATGGCTGAATGGAATAACTGTAAAAGCCGAAACCGACAGTTTTGCAACCAAAGTTTGGAAACTGCCGTTTGTAAAAGAGGTTCAGCTCACAAAATCTCCGGTTAAAAAAAGTGCAATCAATAAATTTAATGAAACATCAGAAGTTGGAAATTTCTCTGTTGATAATGCGCTTTATGGTGCATCTGTTTATCAAACCTCGATGCTCAACGGTCAATTTTTGCACAGCCGGGGTTATCAGGGACAGGGAATGCATATTGCTGTGCTTGACGGTGGTTTTTTTCGCGCTGACAAATATTCGGCAATGGATAGTTTGCGGGTAAACAAACAAATTCTCGGAATAAAGGATTTTGTTGACCCGACGGTTGATTTTTACAGCACTCACTATCATGGAATGAGCGTATTGTCCTGTATGGGTGGAAATGTTCCGGGAAAGCTAATTGGCACAGCGCCAAAGGCATCCTACTGGCTTATTCGCTCTGAAGATACAGGTTCAGAATTTTTGATTGAAGAGGATAACTGGGTGGCAGCAGCCGAATTTGCCGACAGTGCCGGAGTTGAAATCATTAACTCTTCGCTCGGTTATTATAATTTCGATAACCCGGCAATGAACCATCCTTTTTCGGCAATGGATGGAAATACAACACGAGTGACCCGCGGGGCAAATATTGCCGCTTCCAAAGGGATACTGGTATTTTCGAGCGCTGGCAACGAAGGTAACAACATAGGTCAAAATGCATGGAAACATATCATTGCCCCTTCGGATGGTGACAAAGTAATTGGAGTTGGGGCTGTAAACAAGGACAGTGTTCCTGCAGGTTTCACATCGGTGGGACCTGCTTTCGGAGGTAAAATAAAACCTAATGTTACAGCACTGGGATGGAATACTTATCTTCAAAAATCAGACGGTACACTTGGTTATTTAAGCGGAACATCCTTTTCGTCGCCAGTTTTGGCTGGAATGGCGGCATGTTTGTGGCAGTCGCAACTTCATGCAACGGCGGAACAGGTAAAATCAGCCATTGAAATGAGCGGCCATTTGTACGAAAATCCAAATGATAAAATGGGTTTTGGAATTCCGGATATGTACCGGGCCTGGCGGCTTCTGCTCTATCTGTCAACTTCAAATCCTGAAACTACAAAACAATGGACCGCGTACCCAAATCCTGTTGGCGATGTATTGATTCTTCAGAGAAATAATAATCAAATTCAGGACGCAATCAGGATTGAAATATTTACAATTGATGGGAAACTGGTTAAACAATGGATAAAACCTGATGCTAACCGGATTGAACTTAGGGATTTAAACTCTTTGCCCAAAGGAATTTTATTGCTGAAAATCAATGGCGGCAAATCATCAGAAACCATAAAACTGAGCAAAATACAGTGAAGTATGGAGCAAAAACTTACCCTGCTTCAGTTAAACGAATTGATAAAGGAAGCACTGATTGGCGCTTTCCCGGCTTCGGTATGGGTAATTGCAGAAGTCA
>JBBIVS010000090.1:0-8791 GCA_037439605.1 Draconibacterium sp.
CATATTTTTCTGTTCCGGTTTTCCAGTCAACACAGCGCCACTCCCGGTTATTGTCGCCCGAGCCGTATAAAAATCCATTCAAATAGACCATTCCGCCCATGCGGCTGTCGAGTTTTTCGCTGAACCAGCTTTTTGTAACTTTGCTGCCATCGGCGCTCAATTCGAGTTTAATGCCTCCCTGCCCGTAACCGCTGAAACAAAAAAGTCCGCCATCATGATAAACCGGTGTATTTGCATGTACCTGGTAACGGTTTGTTTGCGGGTGCGACCAAAGCATTTTTCCGGTTGCGGCATCGAGTCCGATGATGTGATCAGCAGTCATTGTAACAAGCAGTTTTCGCGCAGGCAATTCAATTAACAGAGGTGTGCAATAGGCTGAAAGTTCGCCTTTACCGGGAGATGACCAAATTAAATCGCCGTTGTTGCGGTTGAGTGCAATTACATTGTTTTTCTTGCCGCCCGGGGTTACATAAACCAAACCACCATCAACAACAACTGTTTCGGTTACTCCCCAGCGGATATTTTGCCCGTCGAAATCCTTGAAAACATCTTTTTTCCATTTTACTTTTCCAACATTTGCATCCATACAGGTAAGAACGCCAAGACCGGAATAGATGTAAAGCAAATCGCCTGAAACTACAGGGGTTGAGCGTGCGCCCGGATAACTTTCGCTGAATTCGGGACCGTAAGGAGCTTTCCATTTTAGTTTTCCATCGGTGGTTAATGCATAAATATTTCCTACTGTTCCTTCCATCCCCGAAAGATAAATCAATCCGTTGGCAAATGCAGGTGAGGAATGGCCAAGGCCTAAATTATCATAATGCCATATTATTTCAGGACCGCTGGCAGGCCATTTTTTCAGAAGGCCGGTTTCACTGTAAACACCATTTCCGTTTGCACCGCGCCACCGGGTTGGAGTTTGGGCATTTGTGCAAATGATTGTAATTAAAACGATTGAAACAAGAATAATTGCTTTTTTAATCATGGTTTTAAAATTTAAATTTGGCCCTAAAATAGAACCAAAAAGTAATATTTACAACGTGAAAACACAATTTATCACATGTCTAAATAGTAATATATGTTTACATTTTATTTAGGAGTTATTAACACAAAATATAACAGTCAAATAAAAATATGCAAAAGTAATTTTTTCCGGTTTATTTTATGAAAGCCGGAGTAACCGAAAGCATGATGTAAGCCCAGTGGTTACCGGTTTCGTAATTGCCGCCTTTCAGCAATTCCATACTTTTGCCGGCAAACATGGTTGACCAGCCCGCGCTTATTGCAACTGCTTCATGCATTTTATATGTAAAAGTAAGGTCGAGTTCGGTGCCGAGGTAGTTTTCGGCATCTTTGGCAATTTTTCCGGAAGAGGCAAAATAGTGCAAATCGGCGCTTATTCCGACTTTCTTTTTTGTCCGGTTGTATTTCAGGTAAACATCATTCAACCCAACAGAATTGATGTGATTGCCAACATAAAAGTAATCCATATAACCATTGAATTTGTGGTTGGTGCCATAAAATGGATTAAACGCATAAACTTTGTCGGCTTTGTCATATGAGTTGCCTGAAAGATACTCGTAACCAGCGCCAATTCCATTTTTAAGTGAAGCTTCTACCAAAAAATTCAAAGCGCTGATTTCTTTCCCATTTGTATGTTTACCTGTTTGCCAGTAAAGGTTGGTTGCCAGCGACCATTTTTCAAATCCCTTAGAATACCGGCCTCCAAGGGTTTGGCTGTATTTGGTAACCTGATTATTGTTTTCGACCACTGGAACACCGTTATTCAGAAATAAAAAGCTAAGAGAATTTTTCTCCCACGATTTGTTCATCCATAAGAATTGCAAGTCTTTATATGCATCGGGCCCATTGTACAAATTGTTGGTTATGTTATTGTTTTCGTGATGCGCGATACCAAAATGGATTTTAAAGTTTTTCTCGTATTTCAACAGGGCAATATCGTGCGAGCGGGCTTGTTGCGCCCAGCCACCATTGCCAAAAATTCGCAGGTCGTCGTAGCTAAGTTCCTGCCTGCCGGCCTGCAATGAAAATCCAGGTACAAAAAATACTTCTGCCCATGCTTCGTGAATTGATGTTGCAAAATCTTCGTTGGTAACCAGTTGCGGCTGATTTCCCCAGTTTCGAACGTCTTGTAAAACAAGTTTTGTTCTCAGAATTTCATTTTTAAACATGAAATTTAATCTCGACCGTTGTGAAGTAATGGTTGACCAGTCCTGATTTTCATAAGCCAGTGATTTGTAGCCGTGGCTGAATTCGGTTCGCGGCCTTAATTCTGCCGTAAGCGAAAACTGTGCTTTCAGGGTTTGGGCAATAATGATGCAGGCTGTCAGTAAAACAGCATATTGTAAAGTCTTCATTTTATTGATTTTCGGAATTGTTATTCTTTGTTATAAAATACTTTGTCGTAGGTTGCCTCACGTTCTTTCGCAGCACTCATCCATTGAGGAACAATGTTTTTCAGGAAATCCTGTTTATCTTCGTTCAGTTTTTTCATATCGAGGCCAATAAATTCCTGTGCTTTTGCTTTAGTTGAAATATCGGGGTACGGAACTTCCTGGTTAAAACCCTTATTTGCAAGCAGGCGGGCAAGTTTAATGCGGGTTTCCTGGGCAACAGCTATACCAGACGAAATTACCCGGCCTGTTTCGATTGGTGAGTGGAAAGAATTTCCATGGCCGGCAGCGGCATAATCCCATCTCCACTGAGCATGACGGATACCTTTCAGGATATCTTTCATTTCAGTTTCTGTGGCGCCCAAATCCCATGCTTTTTTTGCTTCAATATGGGCACGAACAAGCAGTTTCTCCAGTTTTTCGCGGTTTTCAATAATTTTGTCCTGCCTTTCGTAAACATTCAACATAAGTGTTGCTGCTTCCTCGCGGTGGCAAACCTGGCACGAACCGGAAATATTGTTTAAGGGCGATTGCAGTTTATGATCGGTAAACTTTTGTCCGCCTTCGCTTTTATAAGGCATGTGGCAATCGGCACACGAAACGCCGCGTTGCGCATGTATTCCTGTAGTGTAAACTTCATAATCGGGGTGTTGCGCCTTTATCATAGGGGCTTTGCTCAAGGTATGTGTCCAGTCTGAAAATTCAACGTTATCGTAATATTCCTCCATCGCTTCCACCGAGAACCCGTTATTCCACGGAAATGTAAGGTAATTAGCGCCTTCTGCCACTTTTTTATTGAAGTAATATTCCACATGGCATTGTGCACAAACCAGGCTCCGCATCTCCTGATGACTAACTGTTTTAATGTCTTTTCCCATTCGTTCGAAAGCTTCAATCAGCGCAGGGCGGGAAATTGCCAGGTTCATGGTTTCGGCGTCGTGACAGTCGGCGCAGCCAATTGGATTTGAAACCTCGGGGCCTAATTCGGCCCAGGTACCGGTGTAAAATGCCGTAACACCTTTTTGGTTCATTAGTCGTGGAACATCCGGGCTTTTACAAGTCATACAGGTTGAAGGTTGCGGCCCGTCGGTTGGCAATTTTGGCGCTCCGGTGCGTAATGATTTGTGCATATCGGTAACCGAATAAAAATGGCCGCGCCCTTGTTTGTAGTCTCTCGAGAAACCATAACCAGCCCAGAGAACAACCAGTTCAGGCACTTCCTCAAGCATATCAACCATGGCATTCCCGTTATGTTTGCTTCGAAAACTGGTGTCGGCGGTACCGTAGTACGACTGAAATTCGCGTGGGTAGTTGGCGCCCCACACTTCATTTCGTGGGTCGAACTGGTTGACATTTGTTTTTGGGACATTTACATAGACCGCTTCAGCCCGCCGTTCAACAATAGTTGATGCAAGCAAACCAAGCAGAAATACCACAATTACAGTGATAATGAAAAGCATCCATGCAAGCCACGGGCGTTTTTCTGTGATTTTTAAAATTGAACTCATTTTGTCAGGTATTTATTTGTTACTTAAATATTTTTTTATCCAATTGGGAACCGGGCTTTCCGGCAACGGAACCCTTGCATTTGGAACACTCGAAAGGCTGTTTACCCGCCCGTGTGGCACTTCGCGATGACACTCCCAACATTTTCTGTCGGTCATGTGGACATCGTGATTTGCAACAGAAGCTTTTAGTTTAGGGTCTTTCAGTAAATTTGAGTGACAACGGACACAATTGTTATGAACCACTTTAGCGCCCTCGTCGAGTATAAAAATAACCTGTGGCTCGCGGCGAAGTGTGAAAACGGTTGAATGGCGCAGCCCGTCCTTCGCTTTGAAATAATATTTGTTAAAAACATTGTTGTGCGGAACATGACAGTCGTTACAATGGGCAACCCCGCGGTGCGAACTGTGGCTCCATGTGGCATATTGCGGCGACATAATGTGGCAGTTGGTGCAGGTTTGCGGATTGTCGGACAAATAAGAGTGAGCTTTCGAAACATAAAAAGTATAAAGTAATAACCCAATAAAAATGGCGGAAACTATCATTACAGGGAATCGCCATTTAGGCGGTGGAAGAAGTCTTTTTATCATGATTAAATTCGGTTATTTAGTTAGCAAACTTAAAAAAATTTTAAACTTTAATTTTGTAACGAATGTTACAAAATCAATAGTTTGAAAAGTATAAACATTTATTATTTATAACCAGAATAAATAAGAGGGTTATGTTTTTCAGCTATTGCAGTGTTAAATGTGAAAATATTAATAGTATTATTTTTACATCCTGAATTAAATCAACATAAGTATCTGCATTTTAAACAAGATAAAACCAATTATTAAATTATTAACCATGATAAGGATAGGACTGTTATTATTGCTTGTAATTGTATCATTCAATTCGTTTTCGCAAGGATTTGTAACTGCCAAAAATGTAAAGGCTGACCTTGCCGGATTTGTGCGTAACGATTTTATTTTCGACACCCGAAGAAACCTTGACGCCTGTGATCATTTGATTGAAATGTACCCTCTGAAACCAATTTACGATTCACAGGGAGAAGATATCAACGCCCAGCCTAGCGCCCAGTTTTTGAATACTTTTTCACGTATAGGTTTCAATTTTTCGGGTTTGGAAATGGGTAAGACCAAAATAAATGCATTTATTGAAATCGATTTCACTGGGGGTAATGAAACGCCTACACTCAGATTTCGGCATGCTTATACATTAATTAACTGGCCAAAATCGAAATTGCTGGTTGGGCGCACCTGGCACCCAACTTTTATCGAAAAAGTTTTCCCAATGGTGTTAAACCAAAATACAGGATTACCTTTTCAGGTATTTAACCGTAGCCCACAGGCTAGATTTACATATAACTTTGCCCCGAAATTCGATTTGATAGCCGCTGCGGTTTATCAGTTTGATTTCAGCAATACAGGGCCATCGGGCAAAACATATCATTATCAGAGAGATGCAGTTGTTCCAAACCTGCATGGACAAATTCAGTATTACAACCAAAACTGGGTTTTGGGAGCAGGGGTTGACTGGAAATCAATTCTCCCCCGAACCTCAACAACCGGATCAGGCGGAACTTTTGTCACCAACGAAAAGCTGAATACCTGGGCTGCGCTGGCTTATCTGAAATATTCAAAGGAAAAATTTCTGGTTATGGCAAAGTCAATGTATGGCCAAAATGTGTGCGAAAGTTTGTTGCCAAGTGGTTACGCGGTTGCAACTGTAAATCCTGCAACCGGCGCTGAAACCTATACACCGTTAAACCATGTTTATAACTGGATAAACGCGGTTTATGGAAAAGCCTGGCAGGTGGGAATGTATGCAGGCTATCTGAAAAATATGGGAACTTCTGACACCCCTATCGGTCCGTTTTATGGTATGCAAGGTTCTTCTGAAATTGACCACATTTACAAAATATCGCCTCAGTTGATATACAATTATAAAAATTTTATGTTTGGTTGTGAGCTGAGTTGGACAACGGCAGGATACGGCAAACCCGATTTGAGCGACAAAGGCAAAGTGAAAAATGCTGAAAATGTTACCAACTTCAGAAACATGATTTCCATAGCTTATAAATTCTGACGGAATGTCTAAATTTGAAAGCAATTGAATCTTAAATTAAATGAATTATTATGGCATTCGAAATATCTGTTTTTTTGAAAAATAAAATCACCCATTTCGAAGAAATTACAAGAAACCTGAAACAGGAAAATATCAATATCCGCTCGTTAACACTGAATAATATCAGCCATGGTTGGGGCGTATTGAATTTACTTGTCGATCAGCCTGAAAAAGCATATCAGTTATTGTCAGGATTAGGTAGTTCTGTGGTCATGCGCGAAGTTATTGCACTTGAAATGAAGGACGAGACAGGTGGCCTTGACGAACTGCTTGTTAAATTGTCGCGTGCCGGAATTCACATCGAAAGCGCCTACAGCCGTTTAATTACAGATAGTAAAACTGCAATTCTGTTGCTCGAAGTGCCAGACGTACTTGAAGCCACACAACGCCTCAAACGTAACGAAATAAAAATAATTGGCGACCACTTGGTGTATGGAAGGTAAAAAATGCGTGAATGCGTGAATGCGTGAATGAGAAAATGCATGAATAATGAATGATTTCAGGACTGAGGAATAGAATGAAAATTTGTTAAACTGAAGAATTGTAAAATGAAAACCTGGAAACAATGAAAACAACGACAACAACGACAACCAATCTCTATAAATCTCTATCAATCTCTACAATCTCTTACCCCAATGACTAATGACCTAATGACCAATGACGTTCGAAACCTTAAACTTTGAACTCGAAACTAATTGTATGATTTGGAACGAAAAAATGGAATGTGCATCACGTGATGAAATGGATGCAATTCAATCTGAAAGGCTGATACAAACAGTAAAACGCATTTACCACAATATTCCGGCCTACCGCTCGAAAATGCAGAAAAAAGGGCTTGCTCCGGGAGATGTTAAAAGCGTAAAAGACATATCGAAACTCCCTTTTACAAACAAGTCTGATTTGCGCGACAATTACCCTTTCGGCATGTTTACTGTGCCAATGAGTGAGATAGTACGTGTTCATGCAAGTTCAGGAACAACAGGAAAACCAACCGTTGTTGGTTACACCCGCAACGATTTGCAAATGTGGGCCGAAGTGGTGACCCGTTCGCTTGGAATGGCAGGTGTGCACAAAAACGATGTTGTTCAGGTTGCTTATGGATATGGCCTTTTTACCGGTGGGCTTGGGTTGCATTACGGCACCGAAAATTTGGGGGCAACAGTAATCCCCATTTCAGGTGGGAATACGGAGAAACAGATTTTATTGATGCAAGACTTCGGTACAACCGTAATCGCATGCACCCCTTCATATTCGCTTTTCTTGGCCGAAACCATGAAAGAAATGGGCGTCTCTCCTTATTCGTTGCAACTTAGGGTAGGAATTTTTGGCGCCGAACCGTGGAGCGAAAATATGCGGAAAGAAATTGAAACAAAGCTGAAAATTAGGGCTATAGATATTTATGGATTAAGTGAAGTAATCGGGCCTGGTGTTTCGTGCGAATGTGAACATCAGTGTGGGCTGCATATCAACGAAGACCATTTTATTCCCGAAATAATCGACCCAGAAACTTTGGACCCACTGTATAACGGAGAAATTGGAGAACTTGTTTTTTCGACAGTGACTAAAGAAGGAATGCCTGTTTTGCGATACCGCACCAGGGATTTGACGCGGCTGAATTATGAAAAATGTGCTTGTGGAAGAACACTGGTGCGAATGGAAAAATGCATGGGGCGCACCGACGATATGTTAATAATCAGGGGCGTAAATGTTTTCCCGTCTCAGATTGAAACCATACTCCTGGAAATGAGCGAAACCGAACCTCATTATTTACTTATTATTGACCGTGAGGAAACACTTGACGTGGTTAATTTGTTAGTGGAAGTGCAAGAACAGTTTTTTTCTGATGAAATTAAGCAACTTGAAATGCTGAGGAAAAAAATAACCGATAAAATTCAGGGTACATTTGGGATTTCGGTGCGGGTAAAACTGGTGGAGCCAAAAACCATCGAACGCACTGCAGGTAAGGCAAAACGTGTAATTGACAATCGTAAAATCTGAAAAAATGATAGTAAAACAAGTCTCAGTATTCCTCGAAAATAAATCGGGAAGATTAAAAGAAGTAACAGAAGTTCTGGGTAATGCCGGTATAAACATGTCGGCGTTTACCATAGCCGATACCTCCGATTTCGGAATCCTTCGATTGATTGTTTCCGAACCTGAAAGGGCTAGGGAAATTCTGAAAAAGAACAAATTTGCAGTTCAAACCAGCGATGTAATCCTGATAAAAACGCCAAACCGCCCTGGAGGACTGGCAAAAATGCTTGGTGTTCTGAATGAAGGAAACGTGTTTATTGAATACATGTATGCTTTTTCATACAGCATCGATACAGCGGTCATCGTAATCCGTCCAACCGATTTTCAGAAGTGCATGGACATACTGCAAAACCACCGGGGCGATTTTCTGGTTCAGGACGGGCAGTATTTGTTTTAGAAATTTTTTATTAAGCTGGTGGCTTTAGGTCCACCTGCTGAATAAAAAGGTATTATTTGAAAAGCTAACACTTCAACCATTAAACCATGTCATACCAGGCCAAACTAAAACGCTACACCCTTATACTCGAACAACTTAACCGTTCAAAATATCCATCAACAGGCGATTTGGTTTCAACCATTTCCGAACAGGGGTTGAAACTTTCTGAGCGTCAACTGAAACGCGATATAGAAAGCCTTCGCTTTGAGTTTGGCCTCGAAATACATTATTCTGCACTTCACCGGGGTTATTTTCTTGAATCGGGTCAGACAGC
>JBBIVS010000090.1:8827-9974 GCA_037439605.1 Draconibacterium sp.
GCCGAATTGTTGACAGCGTATCTGAAAAAAGGCCTCGATATTTCAGAAATCCTCGATTTTGAAGATTTTCATTCGTTTAAGGGAACCGGTTTTTTGCAAAATCTGGCGTTATCAATTCTGAATTGTAAAGAACTTCGGCTGGTTTACAAACGGTTTGATTCTGAAACAGAGAAGGAGTATAGTTTCAGACCCTACCTTTTGCGCGAATATTTAAACCGCTGGTATGTTATCGGTTTTTTATCCGAAAACAACGAAATCCGCACTTTTGGCCTCGACCGGATTGTAAACTTTTCTGCAACTGGCAAAGCTTTCAAAAACACTGAAAAACATAAAATTACTTCTCTTTTTAAAAATGTGATTGGCATTCATGCTTCGTTCGACGACCAGCCCGAAGAAATAAAACTAAGTTGCCACCAGTATCTGGGCAATTTATTGAAATCGCTGCCGCTGCACCCATCGCAAAAAATTGAATCGGAAACCACTGAAGAAACCATTGTGTCGCTAAAAGTTGTAATCAACTATGAACTGAAACAACGGCTTCTGATGATGGCAGACCAATCGAATGTAATCAGTCCGACGCGCTTAAAAGATGAAATGCATAAAATAATTGGTGAAGCACAAAAAAATTACCAAAAATAACTGGGTGGGACAGGTTTTGGCACAGTCGCCAGGTACTTTTGCAATTGAAATTTTAAAAGACTAATAATGATTTTACTCCTGACTTATTTGATTCATTTTGCCTTAAACCCTTTTTTTATTGAAACGGTAAATTCAGCCACAACAGAATGTGAAGTAATCCAGTTTTATGAAATAATTACACCCGAACAGGGAACGAAAGTATTAACTAAGTTGGGCGAAGTTGAGGAAGTGACATTTATTCTGAAACCGGTGCGAATTGATGAAGGAACTTACGAAGTTGAAATTACACGAAAGGCCCCAAACCTCTACCAAATCAACCAGGCCAAAGATATCAGACTAACAAAATACTGCATCGAAACGAGGTACTGTAACCAATATGCTAACTACAAAAAGGCCGTTTTCAATGTAGAAAGCAATTTTGGGCAGACAAAAGGGAAATTGGTTTTTAAATAACCGATAATGGAAAAAATAATCCGATTCTCAAACGAGGGAGAAATTGACCCTCTAA
>JBBIVS010000091.1:0-6709 GCA_037439605.1 Draconibacterium sp.
TCGGTTGCAGCCGGGGGAGTTGGCATGACAACCGTGGCGTATGCACAGTGAATCGTAGCGGACTCTCTTTTCCTCATCAGTTGTGGTTGCGCAAAGAAGTAATTCCAGGGTTGCGGTTGCTGACCGATGCAGTTCATCGTGAAGGAGCTGCAGCATCAATCCAGTTGGGACATTGCGGCGATATGTCGAAAAAAGTGTTGCAGGTTGTATGCCGCTTTCACCTTCGGGTGGATTGAACATTTACTCGCCCACATGGTCAAAAAAAATGACAAAAGATAATATTCAACAGGTTGTCCAGTCGTTTGCAGATGCAGTTGGAATTGCCCGCGAATCGGGCTTCCACGCTGTTGAAGTACATGCGGGACACGGATATTTAATCAGCCAGTTTCTCTCGCCATATACCAACCACAGAAATGATGAATTCGGGGGTTCGTTCGAAAACCGTTGCCCTTTTATGCAGTTGGTGATGCGAAAAGTAATGGAGGCTGCGGGAACCGACATTGCCGTAATTGTAAAAATGAACATGCGCGATGGTTTTAAAGGCGGAATGGAAGTTGAAGAATGTCTGCAGGTTGCACGTCTCCTTGAAAATGAAGGGGCTCATGCGCTGGTGTTTAGCGGTGGTTTTGTGAGCAAGGCGCCAATGTATGTAATGAGGGGAAAAATGCCGGTTAAAACGCTCACTTATTACATGAAAAACAGTTTGTTGAAAATCGGAGTGCGGCTGGCTGGTAAATTTATGATTCCAGCCGTACCTTTCGAAGAAGCGTACTTTCTGAAAGATGCGCTTCAATTCAGACAGGCGGTAAAACTTCCGCTGGTTTATGTTGGAGGATTGATTTCAGGAGAAAAAATTAACGAAGTACTCGATTCGGGATTTGAATTTGTTGCCATGGCCCGGGCGCTGATCAATGAACCTGATTTTGTAAACCATCTGAAACGTGACAGTGAAGCCAGAAACCAATGCGATGCAAGTAATTACTGCATTGCCAGCATGTATTCCATCAATATGGCTTGTCATCAGCATATTGAAGGATTGCCTGTCTGCATCCAAAACGAGTTAAAAAAAAGAACAAATAATTCATGTGGTTTATAATGAATACACTTTTCCGAATTCTTAACGATTATCTTAGTTATAAGGTTAATATCATACACGTTAATTTTCTACTAAGATTATAATACAGAAAATAAGGTTTTTGTGTTTTCGGGTAAACCTTATTTTTTTCAATCATACCTTAGTGGAAAGGATAACAAGAGAAAACCAACCTTGTTACCTGCCTGCTGCAGGCAGGCCTTATTAACCAATATCGAAGATTGCAAAAAATTAACTAAACAATATTGCTTGTGGAAACATTAAAAACCGGAACTGCATTAATTACAGGTGGAAGCTCGGGAATTGGATACGCAATTGAAAAAGAACCTGGAGGAAGAGGATACGACCTTGTGTTGGCAAGTAACCAGGAATCAAGGCTTAAAGAAGTTTGCGAAGAATTTACAAATCAGTTTAAAATAAAAACACATTCCGTTTTTATTGATTTGGGAGAACCCGGAGCTGGACAGAAACTTTACGACTGGTGCAGTCAAGGGCAAATTGAGGTTGAAATACTTGTAAACAATGCCGGTACCTTCCTTTTCGGCGAAGTGGTTGAAACCAATTTTGTTAAAGCACAGCAAATGCTCACACTTCACACAACAACTCCAACCCTGCTTTGCACACTTTTCGGGAAAGACATGAAGCAAAGGCGAAAAGGACATATTCTCAACATCTCATCGCTGGCGGCTTTTATGCAATATCCGGAAATTTCACTTTACAGTTCAACCAAAAATTTCCTGAAAAGTTTTTCGCGTTCGTTGCACACCGAAATGATCGATTACAATGTAAATGTAACCTGCGTTTGCCCGGGAGCAGTTTCAACCCAACTCTTTGAACTGACTGAAGCGGATCATAAAAAGGCTATGAAACTGGGTGTAATGATGAGCGCCGATAAATTAGCGCGGCTGGCTGTGAATGCTATGTTGCGGAAGAAAGCTTTGTTGGTTCCGGGATTCATTAACCGGTTTTTTCTTTTCATTGTTTACCTTGTTCCGCACAGTGTGATTTTGCTGATACGGCGGTATTCCCGGTTTTTGCCGCCGGACAAAAACAATTAACCCAAATTGCGCATAAAACGATTCTGTTGAAACAAATTAATTTTTAAAATCGCCTGTTGGGTTTACTCATTTCTTCAAATTCTCCTCAAATAGCTTAAAAATCCGCTTGTATTCATCAACCCAGCTCGAAGGCTCTGTAAAACCATGCGATTCGACAGGGTAAACAGCAAGTTCCCAGTTTTCCTTGCCCAATTCAATAAGGCGTTGTGTTAACCTGACAATATCCTGAAACTGCACATTGTCGTCAACCATTCCGTGGCACATTAAAAGTGCACCTTGCAGGCCATCTGTAAAATAAATGGGCGAACTGCGACGGTAAGCAATGCTATCCTCAACCGGCGTATTCAGAATATTTGCAGTGTATCCGTGGTTGTAATGCGCCCAGTCGGTTACCGAACGCAATGCAGCGCCGGCAGCAAACGTTTCAGGATTTTTAAACATGGCCATCAAAGTGATAAATCCACCGTAAGAACCGCCGTAAATACCAATTTTACCGGGAGAAACATCGTATTTTTCAACCAAAAATCTGGCCCCGTCAACATGATCCGAAAGGTCTTTCCCTCCCATGTGGCGGTAAATTCCGGTGCGCCAGTCGCGGCCATAACCGGCGCTTCCGCGATAGTCGATATCCAGCACCGTGTAACCATTATCAACCAGAAAATTGTGAAACTGGTATTCGCGGAAATAGCTGCTCCACCATTTATGGGCGTTTTGCAGGTAGCCCGCGCCATGCACAAAAATTACTGCCGGACCTTGTTTTTCAGGTTTTTCGGGGCGGTACAAACGGGCATAAACTATTTCTCCATCACCGGCCTCAAAAGTGACATATTCCGGAGTCCGCCATGGGTATTTTTCAAACTCCAGCGTTGTGGAATGTGTGATTTGAGTGGCGGTTGCTCCCTGTTTGTTTTCCTGAAGCCACAGTTCCCAGGGCTGGTTGGCGGTTGAAAACCTGATTGCCAGCATTTTTTCGTCGGGGGAAAGTGATACTTCATTTCCGCCTTCCATAGAAGTAATTTGCACGAGTTCGCCTCCCCAAACCGGCATTTTGTAAAAATGGGTAACTCCCGGGTGTACTTTGTTAGCCGTAAAATAAAACCACTTTTTATCGTTCGAAATAAAAGCATCCGTTACCTCAAAATTGCCGCCGGTAAGCGCTTTTTTCTCTTTTGTTTCGGTATTCACCGCATACAAATGCGAGTATCCCGATTCTTCGGAATGAAACCAAACCGATTTTCCGTCGGGCATCCATCCCACACTGCCTGCCGACATTCCCCAGCCGCCGATACCGGGGCCGCCAATCCATGCCTCATCGCGCTGGCGGTCGAGTGTTTCAAGGTTTCCGGTAGAAGGGTCGAGCAATAAAATCCAGCGATCCTTGTTGTCGTGCGACATAGCGGCAACTATAGCCAAATCCCGGGTTTCGTTCCAAACCGGCCCGGCCAGGTTAATTGCCCTGTTTTTTATTTCTGAACTGTCTTTGGGCAACCGCTCGGGATAATCATTTAAATAATCGGGAAGGTCCTTTAACCCCGGAATCTGGTCGGTTTTTATTTTAATTGACTTGTTATTCACAACGTCAAAAATTCCCATTTCAACCTGGTTTTGGGCGTTCCCTACTTTTGTGCGCCCGGCTTTTTCTTCGGTGTAACCCGATTCGGTGACAAAATGGGTAACCGAAGTTGTTTTATTTCCCTGTGCACTCAAAATAGTGGTGTAAACCACATATTTCCCTGTTGGACAAAGTGCTACATTTCCCAATCGTTTTTTGCCAGGATAAATTTTTTCGGGCTGAACAATTTTTTCCTTTTCCTGCTGAAATTCCCGGGCTTTATCCATTGCTTCGCGCTGTTTCAATGCGTTAAAAAGTTGCAATTGCTGGTTTTCAAGCCACTTATCCTGATCGGATTTTTTCGGTTCGGGTTTTTCTTCCCCTTCAACAAAATTGGTGATTTGTTTAATCATCCCGGTTTCGGGATTGATGGTAAAAAGGTTGTTGTTTTTTACAAAAGAAATCTCCGAATCGTTTAACACAAACCGCGGTGAAGATGCCCTTTCGAGCCAGTTGGTCAGTTGTTTTTCGGTTCCATTTATAATATCAAACAAGTATAAATTTCCATTCCGCACGAAAACCTTTTTTGTTATGGTGGAATTGTAATCACCTGAATTCGCTGGTAATTTTAATTTTTCCTCAACCGTAACCTTTTCGGTTTTCTTTGTTTTCAAGCTGTAGGAATGAATGGAAGAAAGTGTGTCCTGTTCCGGGTTCCAGTCGAAAAAAATACGGTCGCTTTGTTCGCTCCAGTAAATGTTGCCAGGCGAAGTTCCGATCCATTTTTCGGGGTCCTGCATGATTTGTTCGATTGTTAACGGACTTTGATTGTTCTTTTGAATTTGGGCTGATAAAATAAAGGTGTTGATAATCAGGAAAACGAGGAATAGCTTTTTCATTTATAAAGAGAATTAATGGCTGAAGCCCGGGTTTTATGTTGGTTTTATTCCCCAGACTAAAGTCTGGCGCTGGTTTTGGTTCTTTTTAATCTCCGGCGAAGTCTGTCGCTGGTTTTTAATCCCGGCCTTGAAGCCGGGATTAGTTATTAATCAAAACGGAATGGAATCAGGGTGGAAACCAATTCTGCCATTTTTATCCAGTTTGTCGATTTTAACCATGTCCTCATCCGAAAGCTCGAAATCAAAAATATCAGCATTCGAAATAATTCTTTCGGGAGTTACCGATTTTGGAATGGTCACAACGCCTTTTTGAATGTCCCACCGAAGCACGATGTTAGCAGGAGTTTTACCGTATTTGGCAGCCAGTTCCTGCATCAAAGGAATATTGTTTACGCGGCCTTTCATAATCGGGCTCCAGGCTTCGGGCTGAATTCCCTTTTTTTTGCAGTATTCCAGCAAATCAAGCTGCAAAAGCCCGGGGTGAAATTCGTACTGGTTTACAGCAGGCATAATTTTACATTCGGGCAGAAATTCCTCGAGATGATGCACCAGAAAATTGCTTACCCCGATTGCTTTTACTTTGCCTTTTTGGTAAATTTCTTCCAGCGCCTTCCAGGTTTCAACCGAACGTTTTCCCTTTGGCCAGTGAACGAGGTACAAATCGAGGTAATCCATTTGCAACCGTTCGAGGCTTGCTTCGAATGCAGCCAGCGTGGTTTTGTAGCCCTGATCGGTATTCCAGACTTTTGAAGTAATAAAAATTTCTTCGCGCGGAATACCGCTTTCCTTAACAGCTTTGCCAACTCCCCGCTCGTTTTTATAAACAGCGGCAGTATCAATGTTCCGGTAACCACTTTGCAAAGCCACTTTCACCGCATTTTCAACTTCTGAGCCTTCATTCGAGAGAAAAACTCCCAATCCAAACCACGGCATTTCAACACCGTTGTTCAACTTTACTTTTGACGATAAATTCATTTTTCAGTTTTTTTTAGACGTGCTTCGAAAATAACGATTTTTTGTCGTTCCAGCGGTTACCATTTTATAAGTTGAACAATAAATAAAGTGTTGACCGCCTGACAAAAGGAAAATGAAAAATAAACCAGAAACCATTCTTCATTATTCATCAGATTTAATACGGTTAAAATTATTTAATTATTACCTCTGTTTCAAGCCATTCTTCCAATTTCTCTTTCACTAATTTTTGTTGTCCGGGTGGAAGATTACCAATCCGGGTTGAATGGCTTCCACCAGGTTTAACAATTTTTACCTGGTTGGGGCTGTAAACCTCAAAAGCTGTGGCACTCCACGGATCCCATTCACCATAAATAAACAGCATCTTTTCATCCGTGTTTTTCATGAATTTCTTTACCTGTTTTGCCGTGGTTTTGTTGTATTTAATTTTTAATCCGGCAGGTAGAAATATACGCGATAAATATCCTTCCGCATTTTTTATCGAAAGGTATTTTTTAAAAGGTTTTGTGTCGTAACCATAGTAGCCGAGTTCGCGCGCAGCCTGAACAAAAAATGACTTAATGCCCTCCATTTCTTCAATGGCAAAATACGATGGATTTGAAACCTTCAGTAAATGGTTGAACAATGAATCAACGCCCACATCATTCGATGGCACCTGATCGGTTATGCGTCCCCATTGCCACAAAGCAAAAGGGTATTCCAGCACACAGTAATCCAAAACTTCATTCATCGAAATCCTGTAAGTGAAGTTTTTCTCCTTTGAATATTTTTCAATTTTTGGTACAATAATTTCACGGTTCTTTAAAATTTCAATCTGAAATTCTTCTATTCTTTCGCGTTGTTCAGCCGTTCCCGGAACATTTCGCAAAAAAGGTTCGTGGCGTCCATCTTCAACACCAAAATTAAGCGGGCCAACATAAGCAACAGTAACATCAACATCATCGGGATAAAAAGTGCGGTGGTAAACGGCAGTTTGTCCGCCTTTACTGATTCCGGTGTTGATCCACTTTCCGGAGTAATATTTTTTAAACATTTCAACAATGGAGTGATGGTCATCAGCAACATTGGTAACAGTCAGAAAATCCCAGTTCACTGAATCGGGCCACGATTTGCCGAAATACAGGTGTTCAACCGT
>JBBIVS010000091.1:6736-9907 GCA_037439605.1 Draconibacterium sp.
GTTGATGTATCGCGAACTGGCTGCATAATTTGCCGCATATCCTTCTGTAATAAGCAAAACAGGATTTTCTTTTCCTTTGTCGGCCACAAAAACGCGTTGCAGGAAAAATCCTTTTGTAGTATCGGAATGATCGAGTGGTTGCCGAACCATGATCTGGTAAGTTTTTGCAAAGAAATCGTTTCCCGGAATGGTGTTAATTTCAACAATTTGTGGTTGTTGTTTCATAAAAGTTTCGATGTCCTGCGAAAATGTAATTATCGAAACCAGCAGAAAAACAAAAATGAAATACAGTTTTTTCATAATCAAATTTTTAGTGGGGTTGAAAATAGAAAAGATTCTGAAAATTGAGCAGATCAAATATGAAAAGACATTATTAATCTGCCCTTTCAGGGCGCCCGTTCGTTCCGGTTATCATTTCCCGGGGCGTTGCCGCCGGGCTGAATTGACTGAGGCTTTTAGACTGTAAAAACAAATAACCTTATTATTTTTGGTCTATTAAATAAACATCAAATGAAACCAAAATTTGTCATCCTGATTTTTGTAATTTTCTTCGTCACAAATGTGTATGCGCAGCAACTCCCCAAAACCGTTTTTAAAACTGAACTGGGCGATATTGTGTGTGAAATTGATACGGTTCATGCTCCGGTAACTGCACTCAATTTCATCAACCATGTAAAAAAAGGGACATTTAAAAATGCGTTGTTTTACCGGGTTGTGCGGCCCGACAACCAACCATACAGCAAAGCAAAAATCGAAGTAATCCAGGGAGGTTTGTACGACGACAAACTGATTGAGAAATATCCGTCCATTATTCACGAAACCACGCAGCAAACCGGACTGAAACACACCAACGGCGCACTGTCGATGGCCCGGAATGAGCCAGGCACCGCCAGCACTGAGTTTTTTATCTGTATTGGCGACCAGCCATCGTTGGATTTTGGCGGTAACCGGAATCCCGACGGACAGGGTTTTGCGGTTTTTGGCAAGGTTTTATCAGGAATGAAGGTTGTGCGTAAAATTCAGCAACAAAAAGACACAAGCCAGTATTTGGTTAAGCCGGTAAAAATTCAGTTAATGAATCAGAAATAAGGGAAAAAATAAGGAATCAGAAAGGTTACTTTTTCTTTTCCGAAGGCAATTTCATTGACACGCCTGCCGGAATTGCCTCTCCAAAATCAGGTGTTCCGTCGGGTTTCCAGGTAAAGGGCTGCATCCGCACATCGCGCTCCCAACCTGGATTTTTTGATTTTTTCGAATGATAAATTATCCATTCTTTCGTTCCGTCGGGCGATTTTACAAACGAGCAGTGGCCAACACCGAAATCCTTTTCATTGCCTTCGAAAACAGGGCCGGTTTATAACAAGTTTTCACGCACAACCGGATCTGCATTTTTGCTTTTCAGTTGCAGCATTCCCAAATCTTCGTATTTGCTGAAAACATCAGCAGTTTTTGAGCGCAAAACCCCTGTGCGCTGGTGAATAAACTGCGGGCCCGATTCACCGGCAACATAATAAACATACCAGCGTCCGCCAATTCAATGAATTTAGGGCGCCCAAACACAAGCCTTGTTCCATCCGGTTTCGGGAGCTATCCTAATGGTTTTGATTTCTCCCTGTTGAGTCATTTTTTTTGATTTTGAAACCTGAATGGAATTATTTTTCGATTAGCAATAATAATAGTATTCGCTCTCTTTTACCATCCATGGATATGAACCGTCCCAAACGGGATTGGTAAAATATTCTGGCTCATTTGGTGTTTCATCGGTTTGAACTGAAGTAAATAAGGGGAAAAGAAGTACCAATACTATCAGTAGCTTCATCAGGTTTGATTTTAGAAGTTAAAAATAATCAAAAAAAAGCGGGAACTCTTCCCGCTTTCAGTTCTTATTTTAAGCTCTGATCTTTGCAAAAGCGGATGAAATTACATCAGGATAAATTTCATTGAAATTCTCGAGACACCAGTAATAAAGTTCATCCCGCTGGTTATCTTCAACCCAGCCAATACATTTGATTAATTCTTTTCTGAACAAGTCTTTGCTAAAACTCACTTTGGGTAAAATTACTTTTGCGTATTCTAACATGGCACTCATTTTATTTGGTTTGCGACATCAATATAACACCGCTAAATCAAATTCAGTATGCTGTAAAATACGGTTTAACCTTAATTAACAGAAAAACACTTTTTGGTATTTTATATTGCATTGATATAATGATAATTACATATTAAATTGTTAAACATGTTAGAAAACAGGAATTTAATTTGAACATTTTGTAATTAAACCGGTGAAACCAGATTTTTAACAAACTGAGAAATGGATTCTTCCAGTTTCAACTCAGGTTTAAATGATTTTACGAATGCGCTCCCCACAATGGCGCCGCCGGCATATTTACAGGCGTTGGCAAAAGTGGCATAATCTGAAATTCCAAAACCAATTAACCGCGGGTTTTTCAGGTTCATGTTCTGAATTCGTTCAAAATAACTTTGCTGAAAATCTTCCACTTTTTTGCCCGCACCGGTTGTTGACGATGAAGAAACCATGTAAATAAATCCTGAACTGGCCTCATCGATTTGCCGGATGCGGCTTTCGTAAGTTTGCGGCGTTATCAGTAAAATATTGTGCAGGTTATTTTGCGTGAAAACAGATTTGTAGTCCTGTTCAAAGTCATCGAGGGGAAGGTCGGGGAGAATGGTGCCATCGATACCAATTTCGGCACATTTTGCGCAAAAACGTTCAACTCCAAACTGGTACACCGGGTTCAGGTAACCCATTAAAATCAGCGGTATCTTTACGGTTTGCCTTATGTTTTTCAATTGTTCGAAAAGCAGTTCGAGGCTCATCCCGTTTTTCAGCGCAACTTCGCTTGTGTGTTGAATGGTTGGCCCGTCGGCAGTGGGATCTGAAAATGGCATCCCGATTTCAATAAGGTCAACCCCGTTTTTTTCGAGTTGCTGAATAATTTCAACAGTATCGTTTAGGTTCGGAAATCCTGCAGTAAAATATACCGAGAGGATGTTTTCTTTTTTTGTTTCGAAAAGCTGATTAATGCGGTTTTTCATAGGTATTGCCTTTTACTTTAATTTGCCCAAACCACATTAGGCACATTAGGGCACATAGTTAAAATTCTATTGTGCTCTACTGTGTCTATGTGGTTCATATTCTGTTGAAAATGT
>JBBIVS010000092.1:0-6867 GCA_037439605.1 Draconibacterium sp.
TTATAGTATCCGGCTTTTTCATCGGCAACCAACCGGGCGCCAAGCAATCCGCCTTCAACCCGTTTCGGTTTTTCAAAATCGCCCCAATCAACATACGAATGACCGGTGTTGGATTCTGAAACCAATTCACTCAGAATGAAATCCAAATCGGCGCGGTGGCCAACAAACGGCACCAGTTGCCCGTAATTCTCCTTAACGGCTTTCCAGTCAACACCATGCAGGTTATCAACATAAAAATAATCACGGAAAATTCGCCAGCCATCATTGTAAATCTGCTGCCATTCTTTTGCCGGGTCGATTTTCATTTCCAAACCTTCAAGGTTCAGTTTTCCGGCATCTGATTTTTGTCCGGGAGCAATTTTGGTTATCCCGAAATCACTGCCCGAGCGATACAACATAGTTTTTCCGTCGGCTGAAACCTGCGCCTGAATTGCTTTTTCAAAAATCACTTCTTCTTTTTCATCGGCAATGTTGTATTTTTTCAGTTTGCCATCGTTAATGTACAAAACCCCGCCTTCAACAGCAACCAGGTTCCGGTATTCGCCTGCAGCAGGTGGCAGCGAAATAATCCGGTTATTAATTCCTTCAACATCAATCGAAACAGTTACAGATTCCGTTTTCTTTTCTTCAGCGGCTCCCTTCTTCTCATTTTTGTCTTCGCCTTTCCCTTCGCCTTTCCCTTTGCCTTCTTCTTTGCCTTTTTCTTTACCTTCGACTTCCTCTTTAACCGGTTCAACATCGTTTTTATCTTTAAACAGTTTTTCTCCGTCAGCTTTTAAAGCCATTGCATAAATACGTGTCGATTTATTATAAACATAATTGAATTCGAAACTCGAAAAAGCGAGGTTGAAATCACGATCAGAAAGGAAAAAGATGGTTTTTCCATCCACAGAAAACACCGGAGAGTTATCTGAAAATGAATTATCCGTGAGTTGAATGGTTTTGTTTTCGGGAATGTTGTAAACCCAGATTGCCGAATGTCCGTTAGGAGCCTGTTTTTCGTAGGCGATCCATTTTGAATCGGGTGAAAAAACATACGACCTGAATTCATTTTCAGTGGCTTTGTCAACTACCGTTTCAGTTTTTGTTTCAATATTGAAAAGTTTTAATTGAAGTGTGCGGTCGGAATAAAGCAGGTATTTACTGTCGGGCGACCACTCATTTTCGTATTTCCAGGCTGAAGAGTTTGTTGTTATCTGCTGCGGTTTTGCCCCTTTTTTATTTTCGAGCAGATAAATTTCGTATTCACCGGTAGCATCGGAATAGTAAGAAATGTATTTTCCATTGGGCGACCAATTAGGGAAAATCTCCCTGATTCCCTGTGTTTGCGTGAGATTTTCGGTTATCCCGTTTTCGGCAGGCACTGAGAAAATATCGCCGCGGGCATCGAAAAGCGCCCGTTTACCAGTTGGTGAAATATTATAGCTGTGAATGTTGGAAGTTACATTTTTAAAATACGAAACGAGATTTGGATTATCGAAATTGATGTTTATCGTGATTTTTTCAATGGCGCCGGTTTCAAGGTTCATTTTAAAAATCTGGCCGCCTTTTTCAAAAGCCAGTTGGCCATTGCTGCCCGAAGGCCACAAAACATCGAAGTCCCTGAAATCGGTGAGTTGTTTTACCTCTTTTGTTTTTGTGTCGTAGCTGTAAATGTTCAGTCGCAGGTTACGGTCGGAGGCAAAAAATATTTTATCGCCAAACCAAACCGGGCACTGGTCTGATCCTGTGAAATCGGTAATCTGTTCCGAGGTGTTTTTTTCCAGGTCGTAAAGCCATAAATCGGTGGCCCGTCCGCCTTTGTATCTTTTCCAACTGCGGAATTCGCGATCGACAGGTGTAAAACAAATCTTTTTCGCATCAGGCGAAAAGGCTGCAAAACCTCCGTTTACAATTTGAAGTGGTTTTTCGAGGCCACCTTCAATGTTTACCAAAAAATATTTTCCGTTTCGTTCGCCAAATTCGGTGCGGTTTACACGGATTAAAACATTTTTACTATCGGGCGTCCAATCTAAAACAACATTATCAAATCCTCCGCGGGGTGGCATCACTCCAACTGAGTTGTACCAGGTGAGTTGTTTAGGTTTACCGCCTTCAGAAGGGATAATAAAAATCTGCCTTGTTCCTGAATACTCGCCCGAAAATGCAATCCATTTTCCATCGGGCGAAATTTTTGGGAACAACTCCATTCCTTCGTGCGAAGTTAAACGGCGTGCCTCTCCGCCATTTGCCGGTACTGTCCAGATATCTCCTGCATAAACAAACGTAACCAGGTTGTTATTGATGTCGGGGAAACGCATCATACGCGCATCGGAAATGGCTTTTCCGCTTTGAAAAATCCCAAGTAAAACCAGGATGATAAAAAGTTTTCTGAAATAGTGTTTCATAGTAATACAAATTTTAGTGTTCAATGGTAGAAATTATTTTTGGTTCTGACAATGGAATTGGTCAGGGACTTTTACTTTACAATGTCGAAGTATTTACAATTAAGATAAAAGTTGGAGTTTAACCCCGGAAATGACGAATAAATCTCAGTCAGATGCTGCAATTTGCAATAGCAGCTAAAAATATTCATGCTGCAAAAATTACATTTCCCGCAATGCTATTCCTGTTTTTCGATTTTTAGATGTTCAGCCCAATCGAACATGGCAATTGCCGGCGATTTTGCAAATTATACCCTACCCCCATTGAACGATTGATTTCCTGTTTCTGTTAAGCTAACCGGACGGGCAGTAATTAATAATGATTTGTCTTTCAGCTCGTACCACTTTTCGGCGGGAGTGCGGATGAAATTCCACTCCATTTTCAGGGCAACTTCTTCAAAATCATCTTTCCTATTGGCTGAAGATTCATAAAAACTGACTTTTCCGTCTTCTGCTTTTAACGGCAATTTGGTTTCTTCCGGTACCACTTTCCCTTTTTCAAGAATCACAGGCCAGCCGCTGCTCCATTCAACAGGATGAAAAAAGGTCTGATGGCCAGTGTTATAATGATTGTCGGAATAGGGTTGACAAGCCAGAAAAACCGAAACCCATTCGCCGGTCTGTGTTTCAACCATATCGGCTTGACCGGCACTGGTTACAGAATTCGGTCGATCGGCAGGCAAATCGCGTTGGGTAAGAATCAGGTTTCCTGAGAAAACTTCGTACGGCTCCCAAATATTTTTACTTCTGAAAATCACTTCTAAATGCGCTTCGGCAGCCATTAAAAAATAAAAACCATCCTTTTTGTAAATGTGCGGTTCTTCAATCCAGATTGGCTTTTTTGAAATGTCGGTTCCGGCATTGACAATTATTTTTCGTTCGCCAACCAAAGTCTGTGTTTACACGTCCAATTCCTGAAACCACAAAGCCCTGTGACCATTGTAAAGTGAAACATTTGCCGGTGGAGGGCCGTTGTTTACCAATAAGGTTTTTCCGTTTTCATTAAAAAAGAACGAAGGATCGATGTCATCCACTTCCCGCAACCAAACCGGTTCTGACCAGGGGCCGGCAGGGTTTTTTGCCGTTACAAAAAAATTGCCACCCTCGCTGCCAATTAAGGTGGTTACCATGTAAAAAATTCCTTCATAGTAACTGATTGCAGGGGCATAAATTCCCTGAGAAATGGCGTGGTTGGTCAGGATCAGGATAAAACCCGGGAAGAGTCGGATTTTTAACCTGCGACTGAACTGAAACCGATAAAAAGTTCTGAAATAAAATTAGAATTAATATTCTTCGTGTTAAATTCATGATAACTGTTTATTTTTGAGTTGCTTTTTATAGTCGTCCTGAATAGCCTGAACCCTTTGTTTTTTCTCTCCCTGAAATGGTTCGAGATATGTTCCGCCAACTGTAAAACAACAAAAACCACCCGATGAAACTCCCCAGGAGATGGCTTCCGTGAGATTAAAAGTTCCTTTTACTTTGTTTTGAAATTGTAATGCCAGCGAAAATATAATACCACCTGCAAAATTATCT
The DNA here is from genome assembly GCA_037439605.1 of Draconibacterium sp. Lineage (GTDB taxonomy): Bacteria > Bacteroidota > Bacteroidia > Bacteroidales > Prolixibacteraceae > Draconibacterium. Next base: position 3,960 of record JBBIVS010000092.1, read on the forward strand.
CCACAACCGGTTGTATCGCCACGTAATCCGGGGTTGGCAGCAATTTCCCGGGCAATCATTTTCGAAACCGGAAATTTCAGGATTTCTGTTTTTTCAAACAATGCTCCATTCGACCTGGCATAAAGTTCGTTTGCCCCGTTGGTAATAATAAAACACGAAACCGGTGTTGTTGCAAAAAAACGGGCAGCCTCGACAATACCTGATGTGCCGCTGATTTTCATGGCTTCTTCGCAATCCATGATCAAAACATCGATTAAACTGTAATGTTCAATAGAATCAAGCAACGGCCAGGGTTTTCCTGGATTTTGCTTCTGGTTTCTGAAATCGAAAACAGTGTTTACCAAAGTTATACAATCTTTTTGTTTTGAACGGTTTAACAGATTGGTGAGGTTGTCGTGCAGATGAGGCACAAGCGCTGTTCCGCCAAAACATTGAATATCTGCATCGAAAAATTCATTTCCAAGCAGTTCAGGGGTGAAATCCCAGGCAGCGCCAATGTTATTCACAAAAGTGCGCTCACCGTGACCATTATCATAATCAGGGTCGGAAAATACATCGGTGGTTGGAGTCGGCCTTTGGGTTGAAATTTTGTAATTTCTAATATCCAGAGGAGTTTGCTGAACCATTTCGAAAATCTGTTGAGAATATTCGTCATTTCCTCCCATTCCGTAAAACTTCACTTCAAAATCTTCTTTTCCGAGCATTTGAGCTGCATGAATCATAGAAACCAGCGACGGGCCGCCCACATTCATTTTATCGGGAGGACGGTTTTCAACAAGTTCAGCTAAAATTTCGGGATAAGGTTTCCCGGAGAATTTTTCAAGTTCCTCGGTAAATACAAGTTTGCCGGGGCTCAAACCACCATCGCCGGTTTGTTTCGATTTGTATTGCTGAAATTCAGGACTGGCAAACGATACCCGATTGTAAATTAAATCGGCAAGGGCACAACCTGTTCCGGAAATGATGATTTTATGGTCGATTGATTTTTTCATTGAATTGCAAATAAATTTGTTCCTGACCAACTTCCAGTTTTGGTAATCAAAAATACGATTTTAGTTGCCAATCAGTTTAAAAATTTTAACCTCATTCCCGTTACTAACTTTAAGCGTATAAAACCCCGGTTGAGCAACATGAATGTTAGTTTTTCCGGAAACCTGATCCAATTCAATATTCCTTACAAGTGCGCCAAGTGCATTATAAAGTACGGCAGAAACCTGTTGGCTGTTAAGCAAACCTGTTTCGAGTGTAAATGAACCAGTGAAAGGATTTGGATACACCCTGAACAGATGCTGGTTTTCCCCGATTCCGGTGGCACACGCAGGGTCGGTAATTGAATACACCTGAACATTAATTGCTTCGGATTTGGCGGTACACCCGTTTGAACTTGCAACCAAACTGTAACTTCCACTTTGATCGATATCAATAGAAACAACCGAACCCTGAATTTTCGTTGTTCCTTTCATCCAGTTGTACGAAACTTCTTTCGATACGCCGGCATTTAATTTAACTTTCCCTCCCTGGCAAAAACCGGGATCACCGGCGGCTGTGATAACTACTTCAGGAATAGGGTTTACTTTTATTTCAAGAGGTTGCGATGCAATTTCAACAGTGCCCTTTTTAATTTTTACTGAATATATTCCGGCTGCTGAAGTCGTTAATGAAGCCGATTTTTCCGTAAGAATGGAATCGCCCAAAAACCACTGATATTCAAGCCCTGCAGCTGAGGTTGTTTTCAGTATTATGTTTTCACCTTCGCACAAACAAGCAGGTTTTGATGCTGTAATTTTAATATTATCAGGAATTGAAGTATCAAACGTAAGTTTCACCTGATTGGCAATTCCGCTTTTTTTCGAATTATTTATTTCGAATGTCCCTGTTCTGACTTTATCGCCAGATTTAATGGTGTATTTGTAAGTTCCCAAAAATCCCTCGAGCGAAACTTTCCCCTGTTCATTGGTAAAACTGTCAGTCTTTTTTGTCCACCATTGGCTGAAAACCAAATTTTTGTATGCTTCGCCATGTGGGCGGATGGTCCAGTCTGAATTAAACAATGCACCTTCGGGCAGCCAGTGGCTGTTTGCCCAAAAACCCCAGAAGAGGAATGATTTAACGGCTTCATGACTAAAACAAATCGTCATAAAATCGCGGGTATAATCGGCCTGCACCTGCCGCTGCGTAACGTTGATATCGTGCTCGGTTATTTTTATTTCCTTACCCAGTGCGGCAAAACGGTCGATAATGGAATATACTTTTGTGAGTGAGGTGAGGTCGCTGCCAAAATGCCCCTGAAAACCTATTCCATCAACCTTTCCACCATTATCGTCGATGTATTTTACCAGGTTGAAATACGAATCCTGCTTTTTTGTATTGTTACCGCCGCCGCTCAAAATGTCATAATCGTTCAGATAAAGTTTCACCGTTCGGTCGTTGTTGCGGACCCGTTTAAACCAGTCGGGCATTACTTCATTTCCAAGAATCGCCATGATGTCTTTCTCCGAATAGGGCTCGTTAATTACATCCCAGTCATTTAACCTCCCTTTTGCAAACTGCGATACCTCGTCGATGTGTTTATCAATGGCCAAACGCAGGGCAACCGGGTTTGTTTCGAGGGTTTTCAGCGAGGTTGGAAGAAATTTCCAGGATGGCCAGATGACGTTGTGCCCGCGAACTGCAATATTATGCCTGTCGAGTGAGTCAAGCGCACGGCGGATATTTGCGGTTGAACTGATATTGAACTGAGGCCATTTCAAATCGTTTTCAAAAACCACTTCATTGAAAAGTTCATACACCTTTTTCCTGAAAACAGTGTTGTTCAGAAATACACTTGCTGGTATTGCAGTTCCAAAACCAAACTTGTGCCGCACCATTTCAATGGAAACATCCGCTCCATTTGCAATCTGGCCTTGTT
>JBBIVS010000092.1:6877-9879 GCA_037439605.1 Draconibacterium sp.
ATGTCCACAATCCCTTTACGAATTTGATTAATCCGTTCCTGCGCAGGTGCGCGCCATGCAGCATCAGCAGCCTGACCCGGATAAGTAATAATTGTTACAGGCAAATCATTTAAAGTAAGGGTATTTTTGTAATTCAGAAATTGAACTTCGGCAACTTCGATGGTTTGCGCGGGGTAACCAGTAAACAACGCATAACGCACCTGTGCTGTGGTCCATGTCGATTTGCTTTTTACCGAAGCAAAATATTGCTTCCATTCTTTGCTGATTCTGAGTTTTGTCGAAATTTCCTTGTTGTAGGTTGTTGCATTTTCAATTACAACATTAACAGCTCCCTCGCCACCCTCTTCAACCGATGAGATGGTGCGGGCATAAAAAGCTACAAGAATAACATCATCGGTTGTAATTCCGGCAGCCGATGGAAACTGAATTTGTGTATCCCAGAAATTCATCACATTTGCACCGGTTACATAACGAATTGCTTTTGTAAATGACTGACCCGTAACGGCTACCTGGGTGAGTGTTCCACTACCAATATTTCGGTAAGTTGTTCCGGTAGTGACATTGAGCATGTTTCCACCGGCAGGAATCTGAGCGGATAGCAATTCGAAGGCAATTAAAAATATTAAAAATATTGAAAGCTTAATTCTGAAATTGTACTTCATCCGGTTAAAACTGGTTTAAATTAATTTAGCGTAAAACTAACAGAACTTGAGCAATTTCAAATTTAGAATGAATCTGAATTTCCTTTAACAACAAATTTGACCTCTTTAAAATGATTTAACCGTCAGTTATGCCGGTTTTCATTGTTTTTGGTTTTAGTTGTTATAATTATAAACTATTTCGTCCCTGCTGGAATTTGATTTCATCTTTTTTTTGGTTTCTATCCAAATTTTATCCCTCCGGGATTGGCCCGGTAAGGACTAAATATGAGTAGAAAAATATTGAAAGACCATTAAATTTCATAGGGACGAGAAAAATCCTCATATAAAATTTCCAAATTATCATTTTCCAAATGCATTGCCATTGGGCTGAAATAAGTTGTCCCTGCCTTTCCGTCAGGCAGGCTTTCAGGACGTTGGTTTCTATTTCAACCCCACCTCTTTCTTCAGCTTAATATCCCCGGCTGAGGCACCTACCTGCAGTTCGAGATTGCAAAAGTCGTCGTCCCAGGCGTGTTTCTTTTCGTTCCAGTATTGCAGGTTTTTCACCGGGATTTCCAGTTTCACGGTTTTGCTTTCGCCCGGATTGAGCGGAACCCTTGAAAAGGCTTTCAGTTCTTTTTCGGGCCATTCAACCGATGGATTGATGCGGTGAACATACACCTGCACCACTTCGTCGGCTGCCACTTTGCCCGTGTTTTTTACTTCCACCGAAACGGCAATCACGTCGTTTTTTCCATATTTGGTTTTGTCGGTAGTCAGTTTTCCATACTCAAAAGTGGTGTAGGTGAGGCCATAACCAAACGGGTACATCGGCTGCACTTTTTTGGTGTCGAACCAGCGGTATCCCACCAGCGACTCTTCTGAATAGTACGCTGTGTTCGGGTCGTTGCCTTTGGCTGCTTCGTCTTTTTGTTTGTCAACAGCTTCAGTTTCGGCAACAAGATTGGAAAAAACATCGGCTTTTTTGGCTCCCTGCGGATAGTTGCCCAATGCGTATGCCGGCGAATCTTCCAGTTTTACAGGCAGTGTAAACGGCAAACGGCCACTGGGCGAGATGTTTCCCACCAGTACATCGGCCAGTGCATTTCCGCCTTCGGTACCGTTAAACCACGAAATCAACAGTGCTTTTGAAAGCGGTTTCACCACGTTTAAATCGTTGGGGGCGCCACTGGTAAGTACGGTAATAATATTCGGATTGACCGCTGCAATTTTCTTTATCAACTCATCCTGACCCGAGGGTAAAAAGATGTTTTTACGGTCGCTGCCTTCGGTTTCAACGGCGCGGTTATTGCCACCGATAAAAAGAATGATATCGGCTTTGGCAGCCACTTCCAGCGCTTCCTTGGTCAATTCAGCCGATTTCAGTTCTTTCTCTTTGGCTTCTTTTTCCAATTGTTCTTTCGATTTTCTGCCCCACGAAAATGTTTCGGGAACATAACCTTGTGCATAAACAATTTCGGCTTTGTCGGCAATGCGGTTTTTCAAACCTTCGAGCGGTGTGACTTCGTACAAAGTTTTCACGCCGGCGCCCAGTCCGCCTGAACCCATAATCTGGGTGGCATTGGCGCCAATCACTGCAATCACCGGTTTGTTCTGCAATTGCAACGGGAGTGCACCTTCGTTTTTCAGTAAAACAATGGATTTGCAGGCCACTTCGTAAGCAATTTTCTGTTGGGCAGGCTGCGAGGTCATTTCTATGTTGGCTTCGTTGGCCGGAATCGGTTTGATGGCCAGCCGCACACGCAAAATCTCGCGTACCCGTTGGTTTACCACTTCTTCAGCAACTTTTCCGGCTTTTACCGAATCAATCAGCGCCTGCCCCATAAATATTTTGGTGGGCATTTCCACATTCAGACCAGCATTTACCGAGCCCACAGTACTGTGCGTTCCACCCCAGTCGGAGATGGCCATTCCGCCAAAACCCCATTCCTTGCGGAGAATCTGGTTGAGCAGGATGTCGTTTTCAGCACACCAAAAGCCATTTACCTTGTTGTAGGCGGGCATAATTCCGTATGCATCGGCTACTTCAACCGCAGCACGGAAAGGCGGCAGGTAAATTTCGCGCATGGCACGTTCGCCGATAATCACGTTCACGGTTCCGCGGTTGTTTTCTGGTTGTTCAGCGCGTAGTGTTTCAAACAGGTTGCAACGCCATTGTCCTGAACGCCTTTTGTGTAACCCACCGACAATCTGGAACTTAGATACGGGTCTTCACTCAGGTATTCATAAGTTCTCCCACCAGTGGGAATGCGCTGTATATTGATGGCCGGCCCGAGAATCATGTCTTTTCCGCGTAAACGGGCTTCTTTTGCCATCCCGGTTCCGTATTTGTAGGCAAGT
>JBBIVS010000093.1:0-544 GCA_037439605.1 Draconibacterium sp.
ATAAATGCCCAGGTTATAGAAGAGGAAATTGAAAAACTCCCTGCAGTTTTGAAAGCTGATGTTTACAAGTTAATTGTGAACGATAAAGGAGCTTACAAAGGAACATTAGTGGTTAAGGTAAAACACCGTCAACCGGTGCTGAGGGTGATATCTTCATCCGGGAGTTACTATCTGGATAAGTTTGGAATGAAAATACCTGTTTCAACCAGCTATGCATCAAACGTTATGGTTGCAACAGGTTCTGTTTCAGAAACTTTTGCTGTCGAGCAACTTTTACCCTTTGTTTTATATGTTGAAGACAACGATTTCTGGAATGCACAAATTCAGCAAATTTATGTTGAGGAAGATGGCGACGTATTGCTTTCTCCTTTAGTTGGCGGTCATATTATTGAAATGGGCGATTTGAATAATTACGGCTGGAAACTTCAAATAATGAACGCATTTTACAAACAGGTTCTGGCTAATAATAATTGGGACAAATACGAAAAGGTGAGTTTGAAATATAATAATCAAGTTGTTGCAAAAAGAAGATAAATTATGGCTT
>JBBIVS010000093.1:608-9831 GCA_037439605.1 Draconibacterium sp.
GACAGGAAAACTGGAAATTATTGGTGTAGCCAAAACTCAGGCTAAAGGAATTAAAAGGGGAATTATTTTTAATATCGAAGAGGTTGCTGAATCGGTGAAGGAAGTTCTTGCAGCGCTTGAGTCAAAAATTAATGAAAAGATTGAGGAAGTAAGTGTTGCGTATGCCGGCCAGCATATAAAGACCATTCATTTTCAGCGCGTTAAATTTACTTCAGAGGATGGAATTGTTAGCAAGGCCGATATCGACAATTTGTTTGAACAGGCTAAAAATGCTGAAATTGAAGAAGGATACAAACTTATTGAGATTATTCCTGTTTCGTACGCTATCGACAACGAAATGATTGAAACTCCTGTTGGAACTACAGGCCGAAAAATAGAAGCCAATTTTAAACTCCTCATCATTCCAAATGGTTATTGGGTAAACCTGCTCAAAGTTTTTGGCAAACTCGATGTTAAACTCGAAAAAGTTACTTTGTCAACCTTAGCTGTTGCCGAAGCGGTAATTACCCGCGACGAAAAGGAAATGGGTGTAATTGTTCTCGACATTGGATGCGGAACAACAAACCTGGCAATATTCCAAGACTATAAGTTAATACACACTGCAGTTATACCATTTGGCGGCGAAGTGGTTACAAATGACATCAAGGAAGGTTGTTCCATTTTACAGAAATGGGCAGAGCAATTAAAAGTTCAGTATGGCCAGGCGCTCGGTGATTTTGCCGACGACCAGAAAGTAGTTACCATTCCGGGGCACAACGGGTGGGAGCCCAAGGAAATCTCGTTTAAAAGCCTGGCATTTATCATTCAGGCCCGCATGGAAGAAATCATCGACAGTGTTAATTATCAAATCGAAAAATCGGGAATAGCCGACCAGTTGGGTGCTGGAATTGTATTAACCGGCGGAACTTCGAACCTTGAGAACATCGTTTCGCTTGTAAAATTCAGAACCGGACTAGATGTGCGAAAGGCTAACCTTGTTTTAAGTTTGCACGAAAAACACAAAGAGTTTCAAACCGGCGATTATTATACCGCACTCGGGTTACTAAACATGGTTGAAAGAAAGTCTGCCGTTGTTGCGCAGGCAAAGGAAAAACCAGTGAAAGTGAAAAAACCAAAGGAACCCGGAAAAATAAAATCATGGATAGATGTTGTTGTTCAGGGAGTTCTCGATCTTGTGGATGATGAAAATGAAGATGTTCCAATGAAGTAAAAATAAAGCGATATGACCGAAAAATTAGTCAACTTTGAATTTCCAAAGGTTTCTTCGTCAATCATAAAAGTGATTGGAGTTGGCGGAGGTGGATGCAATGCGGTAAATCACATGTGTGAGGCTGGCATTAAAGGAGTCGATTACATTATTTGTAATACCGATTCGCAAGCCCTTGAAAACAGTATTGTACCTGTGAAAATTCAGCTTGGGGTAACACTCACCGAAGGCCGGGGCGCTGGCAACCAGCCCGAAATGGGCGAAGAGGCTGCAAGAGAGAACTACGAGGATATCAGAAATGTACTGAAAGACAACACCAAAATGCTGTTCATTGCAGCAGGAATGGGCGGTGGTACAGGTACCGGCGCTGCTCCTGTAATTGCCGGTCTGGCACGCGAGCTCGATATTTTAACCATTGCTGTGGTTACAATTCCTTCGCCGGCCGAAGGTAAAAAACGCTATGGCCAGGCAATGGAAGGAATAAAAAAACTTGGCGAATTTGTGGATAGTATGCTGGTAATCAGCAACCAAAGGTTACATAACATTTATGGCGATTTACCAACCAGGCAGGCATTTAAAATGGCTGATAACATTATTACAACTGCCGTAAAAGGTGTGGCCGAAATTATAACGGTACATGGAAATGTAAACATTGACTATGCTGACGTAAAAACCGTGATGCAGAAAAGCAACGTATTTATCATGGGAACCGGTTATGCAACCGGCGAAAACAGGGCATTGGAAGCGGTTAACCTGGCGCTTGAATCGCCGCTGCTCGACAGTAATGATATTTACGGGACAAAAAATATATTGCTGAATATTATTTCAGGAAAACAGGAAATAACTATTGGCGAAATAGGTGAAATTATTGAAACCCTTCAGGAACGGGCCGGACAGGAAGCCGATATCATTTGGGGAAATGGCTACGATGAATCGCTCGGGGATCAAATAAGTGTTACAATTCTTGCCACAGGTTTTATAACCAATCCAAATCAAACGTTGCGCCCAAAAGTTGAACCCGAAAAATTCGATTTACACCAAAAAGTAAAACAGGACGAATTATACGCGGAAAATACTGGTTTTCAGTTTAATAAAATTTCGGAGGAAGAAAACGATGAGGTAGCAAAGGAAAATGTACACGAGTTTGAATTTGAGATTGAACAAAAACCGGTAATAAAGAGGGAAAAAGAGGCCGTAAAAACTGCATCATTTATGGAAAGGTTAAAAGGGAAAGAAAAACCCAAGGCAAAACGCAACGAACCTGTTTCGGAATCAAATGTCGATAACTGGTTTTTTAAAAATTTTGGGTTGGGAAAACTTTTTGAAGACGATGAAGATCAACCTTTAAAGTAAATCTCTGAATAATGATTAATCAGAATAAAAATGGATAAAAAAATGGCAAACTTAACACATCAGAAAGGTTACGGCGCCGAAATAAAAGTGATTGGTGTTGGTGGCGGCGGCGGAAACGCGGTTAATTACATGCAAAAACAAGGTATTCGTGATGTTGATTTTGTAATTTGCAATACCGATGCACAGGCAATGGAAACAAGCATGGTTCAAACGAGGGTGCAGTTGGGGGCTTCGTTAACCGAAGGCCGTGGCGCTGGCAATAAACCTGAAGTTGGTAAACAGGCTGCGATTGAAAATATTGAAGATGTAAAAAATGCACTTTCAAACCAAACTAAAATGGTGTTTGTTACCGCCGGAATGGGCGGGGGCACCGGAACGGGAGCCGCGCCGGTAATTGCAAAAGCCTGTCAGGAATCCGGTTATTTAACGGTGGGAATAGTCACAATTCCCTTCCGAAGCGAGGGAAGGCGCAGAATTAAACAAGCCGCCGAAGGTATTGCTGAACTTGAATCTTATGTCGATTCGTTACTGGTTATTAACAATGAACGCATTCGCGAAATGTATGGCAACTTAAGTATTTCGGAAGCTTTTTCGCGCGCCGACAATGTGCTTGCCACAGCCGCCAAAGGTATTGCCGAGATAATTACAGTACCGGGTTATATCAACGTTGATTTTGCCGATGTTGAAACTGTTATGAGAAAAAGCGGCATGGCACTCATGGGTACCGGCATATCTTCGGGTGAGAATCGCGCGGAAGAAGCAGTGGAAATGGCTTTAAACTCGCCTTTACTAAATAACAATGATATTCGCGGGGCTAAAAATATTCTGCTGAATATTACCTCAGGAGATATGGAAGTTACCATGGATGAAGTTGGTTTAATTACCGATATAGTTCAAAATAAAGCAGGTTTTGCTGCGGACCTCATTTGGGGAAATGGGAAAGATGATTCTCTTGGCGAAAGTTTGTCGGTTACAATAATCGCCACCGGATTTAGTACAAGCAATATCCCCGAGTTAAATAAACAAAATCAGCAAGTCAGGGAAAAACATATATTGGTTGAGAATGAAATATCTAAAAACACGGTCATTCCTGTTAAGCCAGCTAAAAAAGAAACTGTCGCTGGTGACCAGAAACATATTGAATTTGTTGCAAACGGTCAGCAGATTAAAGATTCCGACGATTTTGAATCCTTATATCCTGACACTGCAAAAAGCCGTCATGGAATTCATAAAAATCCATCAAATACCGATTATGCAGATATGAGCGAGGAAGATGTCGATAATTTGGAAAATATTCCTGCATATGAACGACGGAAATTAAGGATGAACGATCCACTATACAAAGCGCAAAGATCTCATTATTCGGTTACAAGCGAAAACAGAATTTCAGATAAAAACAAATACCTGCATGAACAGGTAGATTAAAAAATTTAGTCATGACACTTTCAGATAAAATTAATGAAGATTTAAAGGATGCAATGAAATCCCGCGAAAAAGAAAAGCTGGAAGCATTGCGAAACATTAAAAAAGTGATAATAGAGGCAAAATCTGCAAAAGGTGTTGGCAGTGAGCTGAATGATGAGGAGGTAATAAAAATTATCTCTAAACTGGCAAAACAGGGAAGCGAATCGGCTGCCATATACAAGCAGCAAGGCAGGCCCGATTTGTACGACCAGGAAATGTTTCAGGTGACAGTATTCGAACAATACCTTCCGGCTAAACTATCCGAAGAGGAACTTGCAGGTAAAATAAAGGTAATTATTGATGAATTGGGTGCGACTTCAATAAAAGACATGGGAAAAGTAATGGGCGTAGCGTCTAAATCGCTGGCAGGCCTTGCCGATGGAAAAGATATTTCAGCAAAAGTAAAAGAATTATTACAATAAGCTATTTTATAGAAGGAGGGTATAGCAGTGCCTTCCTTCATTTACCAACCATTTATATTAGAAAAAAAAAGGGGTTGCTTCTGCAAACCCTTTTCTGTATTTTTCACATTGCCCAAAATATTCAATCTTCGTCATCATCAGCATCAATATCATCCATGTCATCATCCATGTCATCATCTTCATCGTCAGCCATTTGTTCGGCAATGTGGTCCATGTCAGCGTATTTATCTTCATAGTCCTGTTTTACTTAGTTTTTCAGGAATCCATCTTCATCAAAATCATCGTCTTCATCAACAATCTGTACCGCCTCGTTTTCAGTCATTCTCAACATGTAATATTTATCTTCGGTTTCAAAAGGAAGGACTGTAATTTTTAAACCATTTTTATCGAAAAAATGAATCAGGTGATCGGCAAAACCATCGGCATAAACAAGTTTGATTTGTTGTTGAAGTTCTTTGTCGAGCTTGTTATAGTCCTTAATTACTCTGGGTTTATTTACTTTTTTGTTCATTTGGTAAAATTGAAATAAGGTAGTTAAATAATGATTTTTTCATTTTAAAACTTCAACAAATAAAGATTTTACTATTGAATTATCCAACAGTTTTAACTGTTTTTTTTAAATCTTTTTCTTTCGCTTAAGTTTACCGTAGAAACAGTCCTTATCAGTGCACCAGTAACACTGATATCCCTTATGTTCCATGTCGCTGCCAATTGCAATCATACCGCTCACCGATTTTACCGGCCACATCAATGAAGATGCTGATAACGAAACCCCGCAAAAATTTACCGGTAGCAATGCAAATAATTTTTGCTGTTCAGCAACACTCCATTCACAATAACCGGGTGAAAAACTGTCCGAAATTCTTAACCCCTCTTTTTTTAAATCAGTTTCGAGCGATTTTAACATTTTATCTGCAGCCTTTTCAACCATAACCGAACCTAAAACATCATAAACATAACCTGATACAAAATCTCCTGATTCTGCAAGATTTTTTGAATATTTGGTTATTCCAGCCCCAGCGGTAGCTATAAATAATGCCAGGGAACCAGCATTTTTAAATTGAGTTTTAACAATTTTCGATGGTTTAAAAATTTGATTGCAAATCCGAATGGATTCCCTGTTAATTGCAACCTCATCAGAATTAAAAAGTTTATAACCTCCCTTTATGTCGCAGATCAATGGAGCATGCTCTAATGCGTGTTCAATTAATTCAGGGAAGGGATCAGGCAGTTCAGAATTCTCAAAACCAAGCAGTATTTCAATATCGCTTTTTATAACATCCAGTTCGTCGAAGGTATATCGAAATTCTTTTATCATTGATGAAATCAGGGTTACACTTCAACAATAACAATTTTATCAATTATATCACCCTGTTTGATTTTATCAATTACTTCCAGTCCTTCGTAAACTTTGCCAAAACAAGTGTGATGTCTGTCTAAATGTTGAGTGCCTTGCCGGTTGTAACAAATAAAAAATTGCGAGCCGCCAGTATTTCTTCCGGCATGTGCCATTGAAAGAACCCCTCTTTCATGATACTGGTTGTTGCCATCCAGTTCACAATCAACATAGTAACCCGGCCCGCCGGCGCCCGTTCCATCAGGACAACCTCCCTGAATTACGAAATTCGGTATAACCCTGTGAAAAGTTAATCCATCATAAAAGCCAGATTCAGCCAGTTTTATAAAATTCATCACATTTTTAGGGGCGTCTTCTTCATAGAATTTCACCTTCATAATTCCTTTTGAGGTATGGATTTCTGCTTCTTTCATTAGAGTCTTATTTTTTAATTTTGCGACAAAAATAGAAAAACTTGTCACATATAAAGAAACAGCGGTTCACCATATTTTATATAATTATATCTTTATGACAATTTTATAAATCAAAAACCTTTTAATATGAATTCATTGACCAATCAGTCCAGGAGAGAATTTATACGAAATGCTTCCTTGCTTACCGGAAGTGCTTTGCTTGCAAATGGGTTGTTTAGCTCCTATAAAAATGTTCCCGGTTCGGAAATGAAACTTGGTTTGGTTACCTACCTTTGGGCAAAAGACTGGGATATTACGACAATTATTCGCAACTGCATTGAAGCAAGTATTTCAGGTGTTGAGTTAAGGGTTGAACATGCGCACGGAGTTACTCTCGATTTATCCCGACCGGATAGGCAGGAAGTAAAAAAGAAATTTGCTGACAGCCCTGTTCAGGTGGTGGGAATGGGAACCAATGAACAATACGACTCGCCTGATTTGCAAAAATTAAAAACTTCAATTGAAACAACTAAAAGATGGCTTCAGTTAAGCAAAGATATAGGAGGCTTGGGTGTTAAAGTAAAACCCAACCAGTTTCACCAGGGAATTGAAAAGGCAAAAACACTCGAACAAATTGGAAAAGCATTGAATGAACTTGGAATTTATGCCAATAATATGGGGCAGAAAATCAGGCTCGAAGTGCATGGCGAAGGTACACAGGAACTTCCAAATATCAAGACGATAATGGATTATGTTGAAAATGACGGTACGACTGTTTGTTGGAACTGTAACGAACAGGATTTAATAGGTGGGGGATTTGAATACAATTTTAACCTTGTTAAAAACAGGTTGGGCGATATTTGCCATGTCCGTGAAATGAATATTGGAAACTATCCATACCAGCAACTGATGGATTACAAGGGTTGGATTTTACTGGAATGCAGGACTGATCCGTCAGACAAGGTTGCAGCTTTAAAAGAGCAGCGTGAAGTTTGGAAAGCGATGATAGCCAATGCACAAAAGAAATTATAAGAAAATGTAAATGCCACTTTAGCTCAGTTGGTAGAGCAGCTCATTCGTAATGAGCAGGTCGCGGGTTCGAGTCCCGCAATTGGCTCACTGATAATCAGGGATTTACAAACAAGGTAAATCCCTGATTTTTTATAAATGTTTATAAAAAAACACGTTTTTTATGTAGTTTTGTGCATAGGTTTTATAAATAGTTTGAAAATTTATCAGACAATTATGTTAATATGGCAACATTTAAAGCAGTAGTTCTTTCCGGTGCCAACCACCTGAAAAACTACAATACAACCAACATAAAAATACGGCTAATACATCACCAAAAAGCAGAATATATTTCAACCGATTTATATGTCAATCCGGATAATTTTTAAAATGGAACAGCATCTGGCTTCAATTCGGCTTTTATAAATATGCGAACAACCGATTATATTGGCCAATACCAGCGGCGTTATTTAAAACTGGGTGATCTGGCTGAAAGGCTGTCGGTGAAGGAACTGAAAGCTGAATTTTTAAAAGACCATATTGAACAAATTGATTTTTTGAAGTTTGCTGAAGATTACCGGAAACAACTGATTGCAGATGAAAAATTTGGCAGTGAACGCGCTGTTCGTGGATTGCTGACAAACCTCAAGAAATTCAGGGCAGACATCCGGTTTTCAGATATTACTTCCAATTTTCTGCAGGAGTTCGAAAAGCACCTCAACAAACAGGGAATACACCATGCGGTTGAAACTTATATGTCCAGATTCAGGGTTATATTCAACAAAGGCAGGGAACACTACAACGATGAAGATCGGGGAATTATCCGGATTACAAATTATCCATTCAAAAAATACAAAGTAACCAAACCAAGAGATAAAAGAAAACCAAAGGGCAAAGCAAAAAACAATTGCATGAGCTTAGAACAATTACAACATAAATATCTAAATTGATTTTTTGAGCCGGGTTTATCCCCGGCAGTGAGGCAAAAGCTATTTTATCGTGGCCATTCTGCCTGCCGTCAGGCAGATTTGGTGTAATTTTATTTAAAAAATATTTTTCGCCCTTTGTCTGTGAACATAAAATGCCCTTTAATTTGCATTTTCTGAGCTAATAGAGCGTACCTCTCCGATACACTCTCGTGTTGACATTCATATTAACCTCCTTTCTTTGTTTTTATGCCGCTTCGATGAGCTTATCAAACTCTTCCCAGTCGGCTTTGTAAAAATGATGTTCATATAATTTTAATTCCACTTGATGCCCGCTGGCTAAACAGCCAATGGTTGAATTTGCTGTACAGCAAACGCAGGGGTGCAAAACTGTGGATAAAAAAGTGTGGAGTTTTGCGCTAAACGGGCGCAAAAGTTGCAGTTCTGGTAAAAGATGGTGAGAAAAAACACACCAGATTTGATGAAAACGGGTGTTTTTATGGGAAAATGGACGGAAAAAACCGTACAGAATTGAGGGAAAAATAAAAAATGTACTGGTTTTTACTATTAAACATGGTATTAATAATATGAAAAATCCTATTTTTGACGAAACAAAACGTACAGATGAAGGTTATAAAAGTGAGTGAGATAATCAGAAAATTAACTGCAGACGGCTGGTTGCTGTACCGGCACCAGGGAACCAGCCACCGGCAGTTTAAACACCCGGTTAAAAAGGGGAAAGTAA
The DNA here is from genome assembly GCA_037439605.1 of Draconibacterium sp. GTDB lineage: Bacteria > Bacteroidota > Bacteroidia > Bacteroidales > Prolixibacteraceae > Draconibacterium. The sequence continues at coordinate 9,483 of JBBIVS010000093.1, forward strand.
CTGTAAACGGTAAACCTTCAACCGAAATTACAGGCGATTTATTAAAAAGTATTGAAAAGCAGTCGGGATTGATTTTTTAAATAAATGGTTATGGCAAACGAAGTGATTGTAAAAATAGGGAAAACAGAAAAAAATTATGCTGCCGTTGTTGAAGGATTAGACGGTTTTGTTTGTACTGCCGAAACAATGGCTGAACTTAAAAAGGAAGTAAGGGAAGGAATAGAGTTTCACCTGCAGGGTTTGCGGGAAGACGGCGATCCGGTTCCTGAAGTATTCAGCAAACCTTACCGGCTGGTTTATAAATGGAGCATCGAAAGTTTGTTGATGTATTACAAAGGAGTTTTAACAT
>JBBIVS010000094.1:0-9791 GCA_037439605.1 Draconibacterium sp.
TTCATTACGGTCGCCCCAACCACCAAGTCCTATCATTCTGTTATACTCAATCCAATCAGGAAACGAGTTGTCGGCTGCGTGGACCGACACAAAACCTCCCCCCTTTTTCATGTATTTTTCAAGGGCTTTCTGTGTTACTTCAGGCCAGTCGGCAGCTTTCCATCCAAAGTTGGAAACCACTACATCGTATTTTTTGAATGCCGGAATAAAATCGGGATCAGTTTTTGGTTCTTTTAAATCCTGTGTTTCCCCAACGCCGGCCAACGCAAGGTATGCTTTTTCGCGACCTGCCATCCAGGTATATTTTGTACGGCAAACATCCACTTCAAACAAACCTGTTTCTTCGAGGTACTGTTTCATCATAATTGTTGATTTTGGCCACACTTCGTGGTTGTTTTGTCCGTCAACGATAAGTACTTTCAACTTTGCCTCTGCTGAAAACGATATCAGCAGGATGCATAAAATGGCTAATAATTTTGTTTTCATTGTTATAAAATTCTTTGATTTGATTTGTTTCAATTTAATATTGTAAAAGAATAATAAAGTCCGTTTATTCCGCTAAACCAATTATCGCTGATGTTTCATGACTTTCACCCGGCGCCAGTTTAATCACATTGTTAAATGCGTTAACTGCTTCAATACAAACAAAAGCATGAAAACCATCCTCCGGGATATCATCAATCTTGCAGCAGGTTTCTTCACCCGGATTCCACACAGTGGTTACTTTGCTTCCCGATTTGGCAACCCGGATTCTTCTGCCAAACAATGGATCATGAATGATACAATCGGATTCAGTATCGTAATAGTGGCGGGTTTCAGCCTGTTTAATTTGCAGCAATGGTGTTTCCTGTATATAATCTCCACCATCGAGCTGATTAAAATATCTGGTATTTTGCAAACCTTCAATCGCAATCTCTTCAATTGAAGATATATGATAATACGAATGTAAAGCGCAGGTATATTCAAAAGTTAAAGCAGAAGTGTTGGTCACTTTCAAGATAGCAGTCAGGGTTTTACCAACAATCACGGTTAATTCTGCACAGAAATCAAAGTCCCAGTAGGTTTTGGTTTTTTCAGACGAACAAAGTTGCAGACTGACCCGTGTTTCTCCAGTTGGCAGTGAGGCAGTCTCCCGCACATTCCAATGCAACAGTCTTCCAAAACCATGTTGTGGTTTAGCCGGCTCGGTTTTATGCGGTCCAAACCAGGGAAAACATACCGGAATACCACCACGAATTGGCTTATCTTCCACAAAATTACTTTCAGGGCTCATCCATAAAACAGGCATTGTTTTGTGAGGTTTGAAATTTGTAACGTGCGCCCCGTACAAACAAATATCAGCATCGGCATATTTGTTCGAAATGGTTATAAAAGCCATATTTTCTTCGAGTTCAGCAAATCCCAATTCACCTTCAATGCTGAATTTATCATCTAATTCGTCAATATCAATCATCATTTTTGTTTTAAATCCTTAATTGAGATTCTTTTATTTGAAACAAATCTCTGTATAAAAAATTTATAAAAATGTTAACCGGCACAAGGTAACAATCATTTTTATTTTTTAAAACTCATTTGGAAATGCCGATAAAAAAATTACCGGATCGAAATCCGGTAATTTTTTAAATACGCAGTACTGATTGATAAATATCAGAAGTACCTGATAACCCGCATTCAATCAGAACAATTTACTTATTAAAAATAATTTTTTGCCGCAATTCTTCTTTGTCAGTACTGATTTTCAAGTAATACAAACCCGAAGCTGCTTCTCCGTTATTACTGTTTCTTCCATCCCATTTAAAGATATGGTTTCCGGCCGGTGTTTGAATATTTCCGGCAAGTTGTTTAACCAAACGTCCATCCTGTGAAATAACCTCGACTGTTAAACCTGTTTTTTCCGGTAAGTAAACCTCAATCGAAATTTCATCTCTAAACGGATTTGGATAACATTTTATAGCTGGTTTCCCATCCATAATTTCATCATTGACACCGGTTACCACATACTTTTCGAGACTAAGGAACGCAGTTTCATGTTTTATAAAATTAATCGGGCCCTTAATCAATTCAGCCTTAATTGAATATTCTTTACCCAATTTATTTTTCCATAATTTCAGGGTAAAATTATTACCTTCTGTAAATCCGTTGTTATCGGGATTCACAAACGATGATGCTGCAACTGAAACAGTTTTATTCTGCAGGTTTTCGCTCGTAATTATTGAAGCTCCAACACAAACACCGCCATCAAAAACTGCCAGTTCATCACCGCTCTGCAATAATTCTGCCGACAAATCAGTAAAATTAAAGTTCATGTGATCGACTCCATTTCCCTCGAATACAGGAATAAAATGACCTTTGACTTTATTTTCGGAAAAGAATGAGGAAGCGCTTTTACCATAGGTTGCATTAATGGTAAGCGTATCGTTGGCTTTGACCTTAATCCTGTATCCTTTGCCAGGTAATAAGTTTCCAATGTTGTTTTTCCATCCGCCATAAACACCCCAATCCTCATAAGAATTTCCCTTTTCGTCCTGCACCTTAACAAGATTACTCCGGTCAATCAATTGTTTAACAACCGGGATTACATCCACTTCCACATCAAGAGGGTAACTCATAATGTTCCAGCCTGCAGTTAGCAGAATTTTAAACGGAAACAATGCAGGAACACCTTCAATAATCAACTGGCAATCCTGTTTTACCTTCAGTTTATATCCCTCGCTCAGCAGTAAGTTACCGATATTATTTTTCCAGCCGCCATATATTCCCCAATCTTCCATTGAATTACCTTTTTGATCCTGAATTTTGATGAGTAATCCATTGTCAATCAGCGATGATTGAAATAAGGATTTCATGTCAGAGTTCAGCGGTAAAACATTTGCCGAGAATATGTTCCATCCTTTAACAAAGCTAATTGTTTGCTGTTTTACAGCGCCAATTTTCCGCACAGTGACTTTAACCTGAGAAATTGATGAAGTTAATTTTCCATCGAAAACTGTAAGGTTAAATGTAAATACTTTATCAGCATCGTTAACCGGGGCTGTAAATGTTGGTTTTGCTGCATTTACCGAGCTTAATGTAATTCCCGCTGGAGCTGTCCACCAATAGGTGATTTCATCACCGTCAGGATCGCTTGATGCCGAACCATTCAGTGTTACCAATGTATTTTCCAAAACTGTCTGGTTTGTCCCGGCATTTGCAACAGGCGCCCTGTTAATGGTTTGAACAGTCCATTGAGCCCTGGTTGATGAAACCCCGGATTTACCGCTTGAGTATTTATGTAAATTATTCAAATCGCAGGTTAAGGAATATGCCCCGGATAAATTGCCATACATTTCAATTCCGTTTATTGAATACAGCTTTTCTCCGGCTTTAAGCACTATCAGGTTTTGATTTCCTAAAATTTGGCCGTTACGAACCAGTTTAAGGTAGTTCCTGAGATTTGAATCGTCAAGCAATTTATCTGAAAATTCAATCTGAAGTGATGTAAGCTGACTGGTAATGGTTGTCGCAGGCACATTTGGCCAGTTCCCTGTAAGTGCAACCTCGTCAATAAATACCGGTAGTTTTGTAACCGTTACATTTCCAAACATATCGATACAACGCGCTTCAATAGACACATTGCCCGTATAACTCAGGATTACAGGTAACGATAATTCTCCGGCATCAACATCGGCGGTATCTGCAAGCAGAACTGCGTTTCCCCCATCGGTTTGATAAATCTGAACTCGTGTTCGGGCCTGATTTACCGTCATTTTAGTTACCAGGTTTTTCACCGAAGTAATGGCATCTGCATTTGAATATCCCATATCAGGCGTAATTCTTAATGCCGTTATTGCTGCAGGTGGAACACGATTGACAATCCATTCGAAAGTAACAGTTTCAGTTCCTTTATTTCCGGCAACATCGGCAATATCATTCAGTTTAACCTTAAGTTGATATGTCCCTTCGTAGTAGGTAAGTAACCTGAACTGAGTAAACAGGTACTCCGAATCGGATAATTTGGTTAAATTGAGTTGTGAAATTGGTTGTTTTTGACCATCTTTCCACAATTCAAGCGAATTCACAATAACTCCATTAACCGGCTCATTAAATTTAACTGTAAACGAGGTTCTGTGCTGCGCATCATAACCTCCTGTATTGGAAGGTATAATTGCGCTTATTCCCGGAGGCGTCCTGTCAATTTTCCATGCTGCCGATTGAACTTGAACCCCACTGATTCCTTCGGTTGATTTGATATTTGGCAAATCAACTGACAGCAGATAATTGCCATCGTCATTCATTGACGTTTGCAAGCCTGAAAGCTGGAATAATTTACCTTGAGTGTCCATTTCAGTTACTGTAATGTTAGTTGACACAGGTGTTCCGTTTTTTTGCAGCGTAAATCTTGCCGGAAGCAAAGTTGTTTTGTCGATTGCAACATTAAAACGAACCAGAAGCAAATCGAAAGGTGAGCCAACATTATTATCGGGCAACCCAATAAATTCGCTTATGGCAGGTATTCCCACAAACTGCGTCCAGTTGGCCTGTTTCCCTTCCACTCCACTTGTTCCAACCAAATCTTTAATACCAGTTGTCTGTACATTTAGCACGTAATACCCATCCAAATTTGATTTTGAAGTCAAATCGATTCGGAAAGTTGTTGCATTGATTTGTGAAACCGTTACGGTGTTATCCATAATGTCGGCTCCGCCCTGAACCCGAAGTATCATGTCATTGTAATTGAATGTGGAAGCATCGATGGGTTTGTTAAACACTACGTCGATGCTTGTAACCGGTTGTGTTACAAATGTTGACGGCACATTCACGAACTGTGTAATAAACGGTGGATCCTGCGGCGGTGCAATAAACCTGATAACATACTTTTGTGTGGCAGCAGAACTAAATAAATCCAGAAAATGTATTTTCTTTTCGTAAACCGGTTCTTTCCCATCAGGTAATGTCACATGCGTTTGCCAGACATTTTCAATCGGAATAACCTTTCCGTCACTTCGGGTAATGCTTGCAATTTTATAAACGCCATTCCCCGGATCGTCAAACTTATAGTAATTCCAACCAGGTTGTTTTGGCGTAACCAGCAATTCTATTTCGTGGTTACCGGTGGAAATGGAGCCTGAAATACTATGCGAAACTGCCGGATAGACATCGAGTGTACCACCATTTGAAAGATAAATCAGGTCAGGTGTTTCCTTTATATCCTGTACTTCGTTTATCAGAAAGTCGTTGATGTTATCTTCAGGAGAATACACCCTTATGCTTTTTATCAGTTCGTGCAGCGTAACCCCACTAACAAGGCTTAAATCAGGATTTCCGCGACTGTCGAGGTGCGTGAGTTTTGTTTCGTAAGATACGAAATGACCGAGCAGATCGCTGGTACACCACCACTGACCAATGGCATTTGTTTTTGGCGGAATATTCCCAAAACTGATGTTGGTTAAACCAAGTTGCATTGGCTGACCGTTCAGGTTAGAACCAATAAGTGCAAAATTGATTGCGAGGCCTTTTTCGTTTTCAACAATTTTAGGTTGCGCGCTTTCAATCCGCACATTTTTAGCTGTTCCAAAACCATTGTTTTGAATCATAACCGCCAGCTCGGCAGGAACAATGGGCTCAACAACATTAAGTGTTAACGCGTCATCGCCCAGTATATCACGTTGCATAAAATAATGCAGGTATAAATCGGGCTTGGGTTTACATCAAGGGTAACCGGAATCAATGGTTTGGTAACCTTTATTCCGGTAAACGGATCAATATACGAGAATGAACCACCAAATGAATAGCTTTTGGGAACGGTTGGAGCAGCGCCTTTTTCGGGAATGAACAATACTGTTGCACTTCCTTTTTGGTCGGCTCCAAGTGTTCCTGTTCCGTCGATACCGGTAAGTATTGACAGCGCTTTTGTTTCAATATGGAACAGGTCGTTACGTAAAACCCCGTTTTCATCTTTTATCTCAAGATTTAGTTTAATCTCTTCCATTGCAGCAGTTTTGTTTCCGTTGTAAATGGTAAGAGTTCCTTCAAATGCTTCGCGTGTCATCACCAGTTTTTGGGTAATGTTGATGGTTACCGATGCACAAACCGAACTGCGTTGATCTTCAATTTCCTCCTTTATGGTTTTTAGTGCATCATTAAATAATTCTCCAACGTTTGAAAATCCTTTAGAAAATGCATAGGCCTGTGCAGCATCCTGTTTTTCAACCATTTCTTCCAAATGTGCATTATTGATAATGTTCGGATACTGTTGTGAAGGGCTGTATGTTCCTGATAAATAGGCCTCAATAGTATTGTTCCAGCGAGTTACAAACATATCGATATCGCCGCCGGTTACATCAGAGCCAGCCATTTTTTGTTTGAGTAACAAAACTTTGTCAGGTGTTATTGGGGTATTTGGTTCTGAAACAGCCTTTAATTCAGTAAGAAAATCCCGGAAACTGTTTTTATCACGCCAGCTTTCGTTGCCCACGATTTCATTCATTGCGCCAACCAAAGCATCGTGCATATCCATAAAATAAGTCATATCCAGCAACGCTTGCCTGATAATAGGCGGAATTGTTTCATTTCCCTGGAGAGCAGCAAAAATAAAGGCGTTTTTCAGGAAGAATTCCTTGAAACATGACTTGGCAGCCCCCACAAGACCAATCGGGCAACCTGCCACCGGAATGTAACCACCAAGACAAATTCCAATATCAAAAGCAAATTCAGCATCAACCCAGGGGTCTCCATCCGGATTATCATAAGAAACCAAAGTTTTGGCACAACCAATTGAATTGAAAACAGGGCCTGCTGTTGGGAGACAGCCTCCAAGTGCAAGCAATAAATCTATTGCACAATTTGAACATCCAACAGTTGGGGCTGAAACCGTAGGTATGTAGATGCCCGGGTCGTAACGTCTACCTCCTCCGCCTCCTCTGTATGGGCCTCCGCCGCCACCCGGACCTCCCGGCCATCCATCGAAAATGCCTCCTCCGGTGCCTGCACATATCCTTCCTGTAAAAGTAATCCCATGTGAAGTTTGTGCCCAGTTTCCATCCTTACCACATTGCCAGCCATATATTGTAACCGCATAATCATTGCATGGCCCGCTCGATTGAGTGGCTTCAAGACCTTCCATTGCATTTGCTGACTTCAGTGCATCTCTTCTTTTCATTACCACAGGAACCTGAATTGCCTGTTGCGCCAGCAAATCCATTTTGGTGAAATTGGTCAGAAAAACATATTCCGGATCATTTTGGGGTAATTTTATTTGTACATCATTGGCTGTAATCAACCCTTTATTGGTCAGGGTTATCAAAAATGGAAAAGTCTCATCGTTGTACAATTGCGGCATATTCGTTGGCATTTCCATAATTACCACAGGTACCGGGACATTGGTTTCGAACTTCATAATCAGTTGTATTTCATACTGATCTTCAATTTCAGTGGGTACCACTTCCCATGAATATGAAATTGCCTGAAAACTTAAAAAGACAGTCTGTTCATTTGTCCTGCCCGGGTCAATGATAATGGTAGTCTGGAATCCATCGTGCTTTTCAGCTTCCACGGTCATCCGGTATGACCCTTCGGGTAAATTACCGACAAAGAAAATACCGTCAGTCCCTGTGAAACCTTCAGCCACAATTTTTCCTGAAAACGGATGCCGAACAACCACACGGGCATTTTTTACATGTGGCTTTTCTTCGGTGTAATATGTGTATTCGTCAATAACATCCACGCGCAAACCACCGGTTTCTTCCGAAACTGCCTCAATGCGGTATGGTAACAAAACTCCGTCGCCATTAACACAATTGATTGCAATTCCTCCGGAAATAGGCGTATTTAAAGGAGTTTCTTCAGTAGGAGTTAAACCGATAAGAACCTGCACGGTGTCCTGCGATGCCATGTTTTTGTAAAAAGATGGACTTAAGAGTGTCATCCAGTCAACCTTAGGTAAATTGATTGTTACAGTTCCTGATTCTCCCGCGCCACTATTGTACAAATTAAGTGCATAAATTCTTGTCTTTCCTTTGGTCATTGTTGTATTCAGACTGACAGGATCGATTTGTAATTTTGCCTGCAATGCCTGGCAATAATAGTAAGCCGGAAATTTTAGCGTAGCTTTTTCGTTAGATCTTATTGTAAAATCAATTTTTTCATAATCCTTTCCGGCAGTCAACCCGGTGGCTTTCAGAATAAATGAAAATTCCTTGGTTTGATTTGCGGCAAGCGTGGTTATGGTATCGAAAGTGAGCTGGCAACCGGCAGGGAGATTTGCGGGAACGATAACAACCCGGCTTAATGTTGCCTCACTGGTGTTTCTGACGGCTATTTTTCCAGTCAGTGTTTCACCAAGTTTCATTTCCCAGATTATATTTGAGGTTGAAACTCTGGCAATTCCCGGAATGTCGAACGCATCCTGTTCCTCGCTTAACTTTTGACCGGGGAAACAGGCTCCGATAGAATAATGCCCCGATTCATTGGGAACGGGATTGAACACAACCGAAAAATCTCCTGAACCATCGGTTTTTGCTTTTATTTCGCGTCTTGTACCATTTGTTAAAATATAAACGTCAACATCAGCATTGGGTACTTTATCGTTATTGTTTTTCAGGGCTAAACCCCTTAAAGTTATAGGGACGTTTGGAGTGTAAACCGAACTGTCGGCAATGGCAATGGCTTTATACTCAGGTGTTACAGTCAGAGTAACTGGTTCCGAATCATTATTAAAATAAGCCAGTTCAGTTAAAGTCTGATCCGGATTTATTTTAGCCAGAATATAAAATTTACCTGTCTCATCAGGAATGTCAAAAACTGCAACAAAATCGGCTGCAGCCCCCTGTGAAATGGTTGTGGCAAACGCATATTCGCCCAGTAATTTGTCGTTCGCATCAATATTTGTATCATTCGAACGGTAAAACTTTATTTTCACACCGGTTGGGGCTGTTGCATATCCGCTGTTTAAAGCTGAACCTGTTATTTCAATTAATTCGTTGGTGGCTGCTGTGCCTGTATTTAGCTGCAAATCGGTAATTTCGAGGTCCGGTTTGTTCAAATCGGTTACAAAAACATATCCAAAACCCGAAGTAAATCCGTTTGCTGCTGCCTGCACCAAAACCATTTGGTTGCCATCTTCAACGTTATCGTTTATTGTATGAATTGGCACCTGAACCGATTTTTCGCCGGCAGGGATTGTTGCTTTTGTCTGTATTTCAACTTCCGTGGGATCGTTATTGGTAATGGTAACTTCCAGCGCCAAATCCGGCGGGGTATTTCGTGAAATGGTAATTGTTCCGGCGTTTTGTTTTCCTTCCATCAATGAAAGCGGGAACACTGAAATTGAAAGTGAAGGCCCGTCATTATCAGCAATAACCAGATTATCTGAAACAATTCCTCCATTCCCGGCAGTTGTTCCGCAATTGCATGACGAGATATAAATTGAACCTGTGATGGTTATTTTCCTGAACCCGTCAACATCTCCATTATCCACAACGCCAATATTAAACTTCTGCGACCCGACACCTTTTGCCAAAGTTACAGTTGGAGGGAAAAATAATGCCCCTGCAGGCGATTGTGTAAGATTTACCGTAATGTTATCATTGCCTTTAACCCGTTTTATCAATCCCCAGGTGGCATATACCCCGGCCGATTCAGAAACAGTATCGGAAAGAATTTCGAATGTTACCTCTGGAATATCGTTATCAACAATTGAAGCGGTAACCTGCCCTGTATTAACGCCAGCCGCGCTGACATAAATAATTGCATCGGCAGTAAGCTCCGGAATATTGTCATCGGTGATGTTTACAGTTACTTTAACCGAATCCATG